>DATDJH010000189.1:0-14296 GCA_036520635.1 Acidimicrobiia bacterium | reverse complement strand
GGTCGCCCTCGTTCTCGCGGTCCTCGTCGTCGACCATGATCACCATGTCGCCTCTGGCGATGGCAGCCACGATCTCCTCGATTGGCGCAAAACTCATGAGCCCGCTCCCAAAAGTCTCTCCACGTATTTGGCGATGACGTCAACCTCGAGGTTGACCGGATCGCCTTCGACCCGCAAGCCCAGCGTCGTCACCTCGAGGGTGTGCGGTATGAGCGCCACCTCGAAACGATCCGACCCAACGGCCGAGACGGTGAGACTGACCCCGTCGACGGTGATCGACCCCTTCTCGACGATGAAACGGGCCATCCCGGCCGGGACTTCGACGGTTAGGCGCCGCTCCTCGCCATCGTCGGCTACTCCGATGACGGTCCCAACACCGTCGACATGGCCCTGAACGATGTGCCCGTCGAAGCGACCCTGAGCGGACATGGGCCGCTCGAGATTCACCGGGTCCCCGGGTTGGATCGCGCCGAGGCTGGAACGGGACAACGTCTCGTGGACTACTTCGAGGTCGATCGTCGAGCCCTGAACCGCCACAGCCGTGAGGCAAACCCCGTTGACCGCGATCGAGTCGCCGACAGCCAGGTCGGCGAGGGACCCCGCCTCAACCCTGAGCCGCCTTACCCCGGCGTCATCTTCGACGTCGATTACCGAGCCTTTGTGGGCAACGATTCCGGTGAACATCTACTCGAACTCGATTCTCAGGTCCGAGCCAACGTTACGCACGTCGCGAATATTCACCTCTCTGGCCTCGTCGATCGTCGAGAAGGGGCCTGCCAACGGCCCAATCCCGGCCCCTCCACCGACTTTCCCTGCCAGATAGAGAATGCCACGGGAAATCACGCCTGCGCGCCACCAAGCACCGGCCACGCCGGGCCCTCCCTCGAGCAGGACTTCGAGCAGGCCCGCGTCGGCGATCGCCTTAGCCGCCTCGACCGGATCCGGGCGATCGTCGACACCGGCGACCACAACCAGATCTCCTGAGGGAATCTCGAGGTCGCGGGAGGCCACGACCAGCGGCGAGCGGTCCCAGATCCTGGCGTCGACGGGCAACGGGCTGGCCCCGGCCAGAATCACCGGGCGGGGTTGTTGGTCCCCGACGTCGAGATGCCGGACTGTCAGTTCGGGGTCATCCGCTCGCAATGTCCCCGCCCCAACTACCACGGCGTCCATCGCGGCTCTCAGCTGATGGGCGTCAATGCGTGATTCTTCAGAGCTGATCCATTGCGACGTACCGTCGAGGGCCGCCACCGAGCCGTCGAGGGTCATCGCTGTCTTCCAGGTGACGAGAGGGAGCCCGGTGCGCCGGTGATGGAAATAGGCCGGGTCCACAGATTCGGCCTCGGCGGCCGACTCCTCGAGAACGACGTCGATCCTGGCGTCTGTGAGCCAGGAGACACCTTTGCCGGAAACACGTTCGTCTGGATCGATGGCACCTACCACCACCCGGCTGATCCCGGCGGTCACGATTGCGGTGACACATGGCGGGGTGTTCCCGTAATGACTACAAGGCTCGAGGGTCACATAGAGAGTCGAGCCCCGAGCTAGGGCCCCGGCCTGGTCAATCGCAACGACTTCGGCGTGGGGCTGGCCCACTCCCTCGTGGGCGCCCTCTCCAACCACGTTGCCGGCTTGATCGACGATGACCGCGCCAACGCGTGGATTGGGATGAGTCCGATGCTGCAAGGCGAGCTCGATGGCTCGCCGCATGTGACGGGCGTCGCCCACCTATGCCGAACGACGATCGATGCGGTAGGTAGAGCCCGGCTGCTTCTTGGCAAATTCCTTCATTTCCACCGCAATCGCCGACGCCTCCCACTGAGTGGAGATCTCTCTCACGTCGGTGGACGCTACACCCAGCGACAGGGAGACCACAGGGAAGGCGAAACGCTCGCCGCGCCGGTCGATCACCTCGATGTACCCGCGCAGAGCGTCGGCGGTGTCATAGAGGTCAAGGATCCCGTCATCGAATCGCTCGATCACTTCCTTGCAGAACGATTCGGCCATCTCCGGCGGGATGATGGCAACAAAGTCGTCGCCTCCGATGTGACCCACGAATGCCCCGGTGATCCCGAGATTCTCGGATGCGTCGCGGAAGCCCTTGGCGCAGAAGCGGATCACTTCGTCGCCACGCATGAACCCGTAGTGATCGTTGAAAGCCTTGAAGTTGTCGAGGTCACCATGGACCAGGGCATAGTCACGCCCGGACGTGATCCGTTCCTCGATCTCAGCAGTGATCTTGAAGTTCCCGGGAAGGCCGGTGAGCGGCGAGAGGTCTCGGGCTGCCTGTGTCCGGCGCACCACGGCCCGGACCCGGGCCACCAGCTCGTTGATGTCGAAGGGCTTGGTGATGTAGTCGTCGGCTCCCAACTCGAGACCACGCACCCGGTCTTCTGGAAGGCCGCGGGCGGTGAGCAGGATGATCGGGATGTTGCCGGTGCTTGCCTGGCTGCGTAGGCGATGCAGGGCGGTCAAGCCGTCCATCCGGGGCATCATGATGTCGAGAACGATCACATTCGGCGGGTTGGCGGTCGCCTTCTGGAGAGCATCCTCTCCATCGACCGCGGTTTCCACCTCGAGCCCCTCCAACTCGAAATTGACCTGGACAACCGCAAGGATGTCCGGGTCATCGTCCGCAATCAGGACCCGTTCGCTCATTTCTCCTCTACTGCCCTTCTCAATTCGGCCACAGCCGTGCTGGGATCTTTCGCCCCGAAAATCGCGGTTCCGGCCACGAACACGTTGGCACCTGCATCAGCGGCCATTCGTGCGGTTTCGGGCGTAATACCCCCGTCAATCTCAATATCGGTCGGCAATCCGCGCTCCTCAACCCATTCTCTGGCGGCCTGGATCTTCTCGAGAACCTCCGGAATGAAGCTCTGGCCTCCAAAACCAGGCTCGACCGACATGATCAGAAGAACGTCGCAGAGCTCGAGAAATGGGGCCACACCCGCAAAAGGGGTGCCCGGATTGCACACCAGCCCGAAATCCAGTCCGTTGTCACGCGCTTGCTTTGAGGCGTGGGTGGGATCTGGCATCGCCTCGATGTGCATGGTCACCAGGTCGACTCCGGCCGCCGCCAGATCGGGGAGAAAGGCGTCGGGATTCGTGGTCATCAGGTGACAGTCGAACCGGAGCTCGGTCAATGGTCGGATGCTCTTGATCACCGGGATTCCGAAGGAAACATTGGGGACGAAGTGCCCGTCCATCACATCGATGTGAAGCCAATCCGCGACCGACTCCACGCTCGAAATCTCGTCTCGGAGACAGCCGAAATCGGCAGCCAGCAAAGAAGGTGCGATCTTGACGGCGCGCATCCAATGGGATTGTAAGGGGGGGAACCTCAACCCTCGAGTAAGGCGACAAACATGCCGTCGGTGCCGGTGATGTGCGGTGCGAGGAGCCTGCCGTCACCCCAGACCTCGCCCGGTATCGGCGGGGGCTCGAAACCACGCCCGGCGACGATGTCGATCGTCTCCTCAGGAGTGACCGTGCACACCGAGTAGACCAGGCGGCCACCTGGGGCCAGCAACTCCGTGGCCCGCTCCAGCATCTCCCGCTGACCAGCTGCGAGCCGCAGGACCTCGGACTCGGTAACACGCAGCCTGATCTCCGGACGGCGCCTCAGGGTGCCGAGGCCGCTACACGGCGCGTCGAGTAGAACGCGGTCGAATGTGGCGCGTTTGAACGGCAGCGCCCTGGCGTCAGCCACCACCCACTTCGCTGCCGGGACCCGGGAGCGCGCATCTAAGACCCGCCGCCGGTGGGAGTCGGCAGCCACAACCCGGCCGCCCTCCCCCACCTGATCGAGGAGATGAGCCGTCTTGCCACCCGGGGCGGCTGCCAGATCGATCACCCGCATCCCGGGCTCAGCCGCCACCGCATTTCCAACCGCAATGGATGCTGCGTCCTGGACAGTCGTTCCCTCCGGGATCGGCCCCGGCGCGACCACAAAGGCGCCGGGAATGCCGGCTAGCTCTTCGCCGACATCAACCGCGCCGGCCATCGCCCGAACCACACGCTCGGGCTCGGTCGCGCTCGCCGCGGCGAACTCTCTGGCCGGGCCGGCACCCCACGCAGTCTCCAGTGAGCGAGTCAGCCAGGCAGGGAAGTCCAAACCCTGATCGGCCTCACGGTCTTGTTCGGCAACCCTCCTCAGGACGGCGTTGGCAAACCCGGCTGCTTTGGGCCGGGTCTCCCGGATCAGGTCGACGCCAGCACTCACCACGATCGGGCGGGCCAGGTCGGAAAAGAGCAGTTCGAATACCGAGACCCGCAGGCCGTCGAGCACGCCGGTATCGACCTTCGCGATCGTCCGCCGCGCTCCGACCTCGATGGCATGATCGATGCGCTCGGTGTGTCGCAACACCCCGTAGGTGAGAGCCTTGACCCGAGCCAGATCTCTCGGCGGGAGGCTCGAGGCATGGCTGTCGAGGAGCACGTTGGAAAAGGCTCCTTCCCGCAGCACCCTGCCCACGACTTCCGCGGCCACATGCCGGGCCTGGAGCGGGTCACTCATCGAAATGGGCCGGTTTGGCTGCGTCGACCTCTCGCCCACTCGGCGCCTGACATCGCACGGCCTCCCGGAGGCTGAATCTCGACCAGTTCCACTCCCCCGTCTGCGATTCCTGCCACCGGAATCCCATCGATCACCTTGTAGACACCGGGCTCGGGGCTGTGCTCGGATGCTCGCGCCCGGAGAATCTTGTGGGGCTCCCCGTCGAGATCCAGGGTTGCCCCGGGCAAAGGCGACAAGCCCCGGATCCGGTTGATCGCATCCAACGACGACATTTCCGGCCGGATCGGACGGTCATCGGGAGTTAGCTTCGAGGCGTAGGTCGCCCCTGCTTCGACCTGGGGAACGGGAACCAGCTCTCCAATGAGATAGGCCGGAAGCACGTTTGCCAACAGATTCCCGCCAAGTCCCGCCAGCCGGTCGGTCAGCTCACCGGCATTCTCTTCACGCTGGATGTCAACTGCCTGGGCGGTCAGCACCGGACCGGTATCCAGGTTCTCGTCGAGCTCGATGATGGTCACCCCGATCATCGGATCCCCCGCCATCAGTGCTCGAGCCACGGGTGCGGCCCCCCGCCAACGGGGCAGCAGGGAGAAGTGGACGTTCAACATGCCTCGAGCTGGTTGGGCCAAGGCCCCAGGTTTGATCAGCATCCCGAAGGCGACCACCACGCCAACGTCGAATGGCCCGGCTTCCACAAGCATGCCTTCTATCTCGCTCGAGCCCGAAGGCTGGGCCACGGCCAGGCCGAGCTCGTCGGCCCGAGTCTTGACCGGCGGGGGCTCGGGGCGACCAGACCTGCCCTTGGGGCGGTCTGGCTGGGTGATCACAAGCGCCACGTCGAAGTCGCTGACGAGGCGATCGAGCGTGGGTATGGCAGCTCCCGGGGTCCCCAGGAACGCGATCCGAGTCATTCGTGACTCGCCATCCCCAGTGCCTCGTCCCTCAAATCGCGGAGCGCCTGCTTGCGGGTTCGTCGTTCCAATCGATCGATGATGAGCTTGCCGTCGAGATGGTCGATCTCATGCTGAAGCACTCGTCCCAGAAGCCCGTCGCCGGCGAACTCGACCTCCTTGCCGTCGAGGTCGGTGGCTCGGGCTCTGGCAAAGCCGGGCCGCATGACCTCCCAGTAGTGGCCTGGCACGGAGAGACACCCCTCCTCGTATGCCCATTCCCCGCTGAGCTCGACGATCTCGGGGTTGATCATCACCCTCGGGCCGAGGCCGTCCTGGGCATCGAATACCGCTATCCGACGCGTGATTCCGATCTGATTGGCGGCCAACCCGACCCCGGGCGCCTGATACATGGTCTCGATCATGTCCACTGCCAGGGCGCGCAGTGCATCATCGACTTCGAGAACCGTTTTGGTCTCGAGGCGGAGCACCGGGTCTCCAAAGGTTCGGATCGGAAGAATTGCCATGACTGTCCGGGACGGGGAAAGGTGGCAGGGTAGACGAAACGGGCTTCTCCCAGCTTCTGACCGATTCCCGTTAGATTCGCCCGATGACGCCCGTCGGCCTGGGAACCCTCCGATCATGCACATCACTGCTGACGACTTGATTGCCACCCTGCGCGATCGTGGCTTGCGAATCACCGACGCCCGGCGAGCCGTTTGCGGGGTTATCGCCCACTCTCACGGTGACCACCTCGATGCCGCCACCATCCACAACAAGGCGATGACCGACCTCGGAACCGACCTCGACCTGTCGACGGTCTATCGGACTTTGGAGGTCCTCGAGGAGGCTGGAGCGGTGCGTCATGCCCACCTCGGCGAAGCTGCCGTGTACCACCTGGCTGAGGAACAGCCCCACCAACACCTGGTCTGCCGCCTCTGTGGCTCGACCACTGCCCTCCCGGCGTCTGATCTGGTCGGGTTTTTGACCTCGGTGGAGCAATTGACCGGCTTCGTGGCCGATGTCGAGCACTTCGCACTCTGGGGCGTTTGCTCCAACTGCAGCAGCGTCTGACAGTCGCTATTCTCTTGTTGCAAGTCCTTCGCAACTAGGAGACACCCGATGCACATCCCGGACGGCTTTATCGGACCGGGTGTTTCCGCGGCCGCTGGGATCACCGCCCTCGGAGGTTTCGGGCTGGCACTCCGCAGGGCCCGTGACTATCTCACCGACAGGTTGGTCCCGATGGCGGCTCTCGTCGCCGCCTTCGTCTTTGCGGCCCAAATGATCAACTTCCCGGTGCTGCCCGGAGTGAGCGGGCACTTGCTCGGCGGCGTGCTGGCTGCAGTCCTGGTCGGCCCCTGGGCCGGGTACATCGTGATCTCCCTGGTCTTGTTGGTTCAATCGCTCTATGCCGATGGCGGACTGACCGCACTCGGGCTCAACATCGTGAACATGGCCCTGATCGGGGCGGTGGGCGGCTACCTCATCTACCGGGCGTTATTTCGCCTCGGCGGCTCGCAGCCATCGACCGTTCCCCTCTTTGCCGGGCTGGCAGCCTTTCTCTCGGTCCCACTGGCCGCGATGGGCTTCGTCGTCGAATTTGCACTCGGAGGAACCGTGGCGAGCGTCTCGATCGGTTCGGTGTTCTGGGCGATGCTTGGCACCCATGTCCTGATCGGGATCGGGGAGGGTCTGATCACCTTCCTGGTGGTGGGCGCCGTCATGCGCTCCCGTCCCGATTTGGTCTATGGATCGCCAACTTTTGGCGGGATGCGGACCGAGGAACTGGTGGCATGAGGAAGGGTCTTGCTCTGTTTGGGATCGGTCTACTCATCTCCCTGCTGATCGCCACCGTTATTTCCCAGTTCGCCTCGAGCCAGCCCGACGGCCTCAACTACGTTGCCGAGCAGCAGGGCTTTGGAAACGCGGCCGAAGACCACGCATTGGACGCCTCACCGCTGGCCGGATATGGCGGCGACAGCCCCGCCCGCAAGGCGGCAGCCGGGGCGGTCGGTGTGCTCGCCACGCTCGGTCTCGGTTACCTCGTGTTCTACCTTGTCAAGTCGGACAAGAGCACCGCGGAGGAGTGAGCGGCTCACACGGCCACGCCCTGTTCGTGCACGGCCACTCCCCGTTGCATCGAGCGGCTCCCCAGGTGAAGATCGCGTCTGCCCTGCTGATGCTCTTCGCCATCATCAGTACTCCTCGTCAGGCCTTCTGGGCATTCGGGGTCTACGCACTGGCCCTGGGCACGCTGGTGGCGATCGCTCGGATCCCGATCCGATTTCTGCTGCGCCGGATGCTGGTGCTCACCCCATTTGTCCTCCTAGCGGTCCTGCTCCCGGTGTTCGGAAGGGGGCCCCGCGTCGAAGTGGTCGGTCTTTCTTTGTCAGAGCAGGGCTTGTGGGACATGTGGAATTTGCTCGCGAAAGCAAGCCTCGGGTTGGTCACTTCACTCCTGTTGGGTGCAACCACCGAGGTCGCCGACCTGCTGAGAGGGTTCGACTCCCTGCGGGTGCCCAGACTGGTGACGGCCATACTCGGGTTCATGGTCCGCTACATCGATGTGGTGGTCAGCGACTTCAACCGGATGCGGCTGGCGCTTGCCGCCCGCGGGCACGAAGCATCAGGCCTCACCCAGTGGGCGCCCTATGGACGGGCCATGGGAACGATGTTCATCCGAACCTACGAACGCGGCGAGCGGGTCTATCTGGCGATGGAGTCTCGTGGCTACGCAGGCGAGATGCCGGTTTCCTCGCGAATCAAAGCCACTTCTCTGGAATGGGCCCTCGCCGCGGTGCTGGTTACCGCTTTCTGGACGGTGGCCATCACAGCTCGAGGAACGCTATGACCACAGCGGTCATCGAGATCCTTGGGCTCGGCTTCTCCTATCCCGATGGAACCGAGGCCCTGACAGACATCGACCTCCACATCCACCGTGGGGAGCGGGTGGCGCTGCTCGGTCCCAACGGGGCGGGCAAGACGACGCTGATCCTGCACATGAATGGGATCCATCGCGCCCAGACCGGATCGGTCACCGTGTCAGGGCTTCCAGTCACGGCACCAAATCTCCTCGAGATCCGGCGCCGGGTCGGCCTCGTCTTCCAGGATCCGGATGACCAGTTGTTCATGCCGACCGTTCGTGAGGACGTCGAATTCGGGCCGAGAAACCTCGGACTGTCCGGAGCGGAGCTGGAGGAGCGCGTCAACTTCGCCTTGGCTTCGCTGGAAGTTCTCGATCTCGCCGACCGGGCCCCCAACCACCTGTCATTCGGGCAGAAGCGGAGAGTTTCGATGGCAGGAGTGATGGCTATGGAGCCTGAGATCCTGGTCCTCGACGAGCCCACGTCCAATCTCGACCCGGCCAGTCGTCAGGACTTGACCCGTGCTCTGCTCGGCCTGGACGTCACCCAGCTGATCGTCACCCACGACCTTCTCTATGCGCTCGAGGTGTGCCCGCGATCGGTGATCATCGACTCGGGGAGGATCGTCGCTGACGGTGCGACCAAGGAAATCCTCGCCGACGACGATCTGTTGGCAGCGCATCGGCTTGCCTTGCCCGCTGCGATTCACCTACTCACCGGCTCGGGGAGCGCGCCGGACCCGACGATCAATTGATCTTGTGGGTCTGACTGTTGGCGGCGGCCTTCTTGTCCTTCTTGGCCTGCCGCTTCTGCTTCAGATCCTTCGATGCGACCTTCTTGGTGGTCTTGACGCCTTTGTCTTTGCTTGCCATGGGTGCCTCTCGCGCTGGAAGAATCGAATCCCCATTCTGACAGGCTCCTTGCCCCAGAACTCGGTGAATACTCGAATCCTCAGAGGTCGATGGGATCGGCGTCGATCCGCACGGTCCATCCCCGCTCCCGCCAGGCTTGAACGAGGGGGCGCAAGGAGAGTCGAACCGGGCCCAGCACACCTTGGAGTAGCCAGCGGCTGCGGTCATTGGCGCTGGCCGGGCCAAGAACCGTGTCCGCCCCCAGGGACCGGATGTCGGCATCGGCATCCCCGACCGAGCCCTCTCCCCGCAGCTCAAGGGCGATCATCTCCGACGCCGGTGGCAAGCCTGCCTGCACCCGTTCCGACAGCATGGTCTCGAGGTATGGGATTGGATCCCCTCGCCGCAGAGTGGTCATCAGCGACGACTCGGGGAGCGAGGTCTGCACCATCATGCGCCGTCCAGGGCCAATTTCGAGTTTGTTGGCCAGCCGGGCCATGACCCGAAGCGCCTCCTCTCCAGAGCGATAGTTGTGCCCGAGCATCAGGGAATCGGAATCGGCGGCGACGACCAACCCGACCGGCGGAAGACCGGACAGGTCGCGCTCGGTGCCCACGGCAATCAATCGGTCGGTGGGATGGACGCCAGACATACCCTGGCCGAGTCGGCGATCGATCTCTCCCGACAGGCGCTCCGGCACCGAGCCCATCTCCTCGAACGAGGTGGATCCACAGGTGGGGCACTTTCCCGCCGGCGCACCACAGCGTCGGCACGCTTCGACCCGCCCCAGACGTGAGCCGCATTGCTCGCAATTGCGCACCCTTCGGCATTGGGTACAGCGCATCGAGGCATCGGCGGCTCGAATATGGGTGAAGACGAATGCCCCACGACCGGTCGAAGCGGTCGCCCGCAAGGCGGCGATGGTCCTCTCCGACAGGAACCCCGAGCCGGGTGAGTCCTCTCTGCGGTCGACGATCTCGACGAGTGGCCAGGATCTTGACGAACCCTTCACCACCTCGGACCCGGCGGCGATCACCTCGATCGAAGGAGTTGGCCCCATGAACACCAGGCCAAACCCCTCCACTCGTGACCTTGTGGTCAGCATCTCCCGAACATGGATCGTGGGAGTTTGCCGGTCCTTCATCGCACGCCGCCCCTCTTCGAGCACAACGACCAGTGCCAGGCCGGCGACCATCCACGTCGTGATCCGGGGCGTTGCTATGACCAGGCGCCCGCCACCCTGTGCCGCTTCCCAGGCCGACGTCAACTCGTGAGCAGTGTCGCCGGCCACCGCCACCACTCTGTCTCCGAACACAGCCGCCGCCGGCCGAACAAGGTCCTCGACTTCCTGGGCTGTCGCCGCCACGACCAGGGCCGACTTCCCCGCAGCCAACACCGGAGCCAGGGACTCGATCCAATCCGTGGATTGGGCACCGATCACGATGGCGCTGATTGGTCGGCGCTTCCCCCCGGCCGCAGCATCTGCCGCGGCGTAGAGAGGATGCTCAGACGGGTGCCCGACGACCGTGGATTCGACGGTGGCGGCCTCGTTCTTGGGGAGATTGGGAGGAGCCGAGCGATCGAGAAGGATGGAGATTGGTGCCACGTAGTGGATCGCGGCCCATTCCAGGCTCTTCAGCAGATCCACGTCGAATACGGGCCCCGTGCCCGAGACCGTGGCGAGGTCCTTGAGCTGGCCTTCTCTCGCCGGAGACATCTCGACCACGTAGCCACGGACCTTGCGACCGCCCAACGGGGCTCGCACGATCGAACCGACCTGGATCAGGTCTTCGAGTTGGGGAGGGATCGAATACCAAAATCCCTTGTCTACGGCGAAGGTCGGGATGCTGGGGACAACCCGGGCCGCAGGTCGACTCAGAGACCGGCCGCCGCTTTGATCGCGTCAACCCGGTCCAGTCGCTCCCAGGAGAAGCCAGGCCGCCCGAAATGGCCGTAGGCGGCAGTCTGGGCAAAGACGGGCTTGGTGAGCTCGAGTTGGGAGATCACCGCTGCCGGACGGAAGTCGAACACCTCGTCGACCACCCGCGAGATCGCCTCCGGGGACAGCATTTCGGTGCCGAATGTCTCAACGTGGATGGAGAAGGGCTCGGCCCGCCCGATCGCATACGAAAGCTGGATCTCCAGCTTGCTGGCCACTCCGGCAGCAACCAGGTTCTTCGCTGCCCACCGGGCGGCGTAAGCGGCCGAGCGATCGACCTTCGTCGAGTCCTTGCCGGAGAAGGCGCCTCCACCGTGCCGGGCATAGCCCCCGTAGGTGTCGACGATGATCTTGCGCCCGGTCAACCCGGTGTCGGCCACCGGCCCTCCAATGACGAATCTGCCCGAAGGGTTGAAGATGAATTCCAGCTCGGGGGTGAGCATCTCGTCGGACACGACAGCCGCAACCACGGTCTCGAAGACTTCCTCGGCCATCTCGGCCTGGTCCTTGTCGGGGGCATGATGCGCTGAGATGAGGACCTTCTCGACGGCGACCGGGCGGGTGTCCTCGTAGCGAATCATGACCTGGGTCTTGCCATCGGGCCGGAGATAGTCGAGCTTTCCGGTTCGTCTCACTTCCGAAAGGCGCTCAGCCAGGCGGTGTGCCAACTGAATTGGGAGCGGCATCAATTCCTCGGTCTCATCGACGGCGAAACCGAACATCAGCCCCTGGTCGCCGGCGCCGAGGTCGCGGTCGACCCCTGCTGCGATGTCGGCACTCTGCTCGTGGACCCGGTTCTGGACTTCGAGGCTGTCTGACGAGAAATCAGGATCGAAACCGTCATATCCGATGCGGGATACGGTGTCCCGCACGATTCCCTCGACGTCGAGGGGAACTCCCGCGGTGATCTCGCCTCCAACTACTGCAAGACGAGTGGTGACAAAGGTCTCGCATGCGACTCTGGCTCCCGGTGTGGTCTCCAGCGCTGCGTCGAGCACGCTGTCCGAGATGGCGTCTGCCACCTTGTCGGGATGACCCTCGGTCACCGATTCAGAAGTGAAATACCAGCGCCTCATCGGGGAGCGAGGTTAATCCTCTCCCCGTACTTCTTCACCAATCCGGTCCCAGAGTCGCTCCGCGACCTGACGCTTCGACTGCAGCGGCCAGTCCTCGGTGCTCCCGTCACGCCCGATGATCACCACCCGGTTGGTATCGGTTCCGAATCCTGATCCGGGCTCGGATACGTCGTTGTAGACCAGCAAATCGACCGACTTGCGTTTGGCTTTCTCCACCGCTCGCTCGACACCACCGGTTTCGGCTGCAAAACCGACGACGAACGGCCGATCGACGCGAGCCACTACGGATGCCAGGATGTCCGGAGTTGCCGCCAGCTCAATCGAGTCGAGACCTTCGGACCGGGCAATCTTCGAGTCTTTGCTCGAAGCAGGCTTGAAGTCGGCAACAGCCGCGGCCATTACCGCGATCTCAGGATGAAGCCCACCGACCGCCTCCAGCATCTCATCTGCGGTGTCGACTCGAACCACTTTCACCGAGTGGTCTATCGGCAGGTCTGATGTCGTCACCAATGTCACGTCATAACCGCGACGCGCTGCCTCGTCGGCGATGGCGTGGCCCATCTTTCCGGTAGATCGATTGCCAATGAAGCGGACCGGATCCACCGGCTCACGGGTGCCACCAGCGGTTACCAGGACCCGGCGACCCCGACCCTCACCCCCGAGGATGTCGTTGGCGACTTCGACGATCTCGTCGGGCTCGGAGACCCGTCCCACCCCGACATCTCCCCCGGCTAGGGCGCCGGTCTCAGGCCCGACCATGTGATAGCCGTCATCCCGGAGAATCTCCAGGTTGCGGCGGGTGGCAGGGTGCTCCCACATTTCCGTGTGCATCGCAGGTGCGAGCAATACAGGTGAGGTAGTCGCGAGCACCGTCGCTCCGATGGCGTCCGACGAGATACCGGCGGCCAGACGACCGAGTGTGGCTGCAGTTGCGGGGGCGACGATCACCAGATCGGCCCAGCGCCCGAGCTCGGTGTGGGGCGAGACCAGGTCGCCGTCAAACAGGGAGACGACAGGTGGGAAACCGGTGATTGCCGCGAAGGTCTTAGGTCCGATGAACTCGCCGGCCGACTCGGACATCACCACCCGGACATCGGCACCAGCTTCGACCAGCCTCCGGGCAAGGTAGGCGGACTTGTAAGCGGCGACTCCCCCGGTCACACACAGGACGACCCGCCGTCCGTGGAGCATCTGGGCTCCTCTACTCCTCGACAGTGTCGACGGAGACTTTGCCCTCTGCGATCTCTTCCATGGCGATGGTCAGGGGCTTACGGGAAAGGGAATGTACCTGTGGTGGCACGAACTCTCCGTAGCCAACACCCAGCTGATGGAAATAGCTGTTGATTTGGCGGGCGCGGCGTGCTGACACCACGACGGTGGCGAACCGGTTGCCGATTTGATCGATGACTTGTTCGAGTTTCATGAGTCCTTCGAGGAGGGGGTAACTACAGGTTACCCGATGCAGTGCCGGTAATCAGCGCCTCGATCTCGGCAACAGCCCGATCGAGGTGATCGTTGACAACTATGTGGTCGAACAGACCCGGCGCCTCTGCGATCTCGGTCTCCGCGACTTCCAGTCGATCTTCGATGTCGGCGGCAGAAGTGTCACCACGTCTGATCAGCCTCTTCTCCAATTCGTCGATCGATGGAGGTGAGATGAAGAACATGACAGCGTCCGGCTGTTTCTCCCGGACCTGGCGGGCCCCCTGGATCTCGATCTCGAGCATGACGTCCCGTCCTGCTGTGTTCGCCGCCGTAACCGGGGCCGAGGGCGTGCCGTAGAAACGGTTGTTGTACTGGGCCCACTCCAGCAATTCTCCGGCTTCGATCATTTCCTCGAAGTCCTTGCGGCTGATGAAGGTGTAGTGCACCCCGTGCCGCTCCCCCGGTCGGGGAAGACGGGTCGTGACGGAGACCGAGAAGTCGAGGTCCAATCTCTCCAGCAGCTCGTTGACGATGCTCGATTTGCCCGAGCCCGAAGGCCCGGACACCACCAGGAGCCGCCCGCTCATGTCACGAGAACTCGGCTAGGAGGGCCTCTTTCTGCTTGTCACCCAGACCCCGAAGCCGCCGATTGTCGGCTATGCCCAGCGTCTCCATCATCCGCTTGGCTTTGATCTTCCCGGTGCCAGGCATCGAGGCGATGACCCGCTC
>DATDJH010000188.1:0-3139 GCA_036520635.1 Acidimicrobiia bacterium | reverse complement strand
GGCCCACGGACCCTTTCGGAGCCAGTTCGCGGGAGATGGCGAAGCCATGAGTCGGTCCTACGGCGAGGACTCCGAGGACTGCGTACTCAGTTAGGGAAAGCTGTGGCTCTTCCAAGATGCAGGGAAAGGGTAGATACCTCTGGCCGCATGCCGTATTCTCCCTGCGACTACCAACTAGTCACGATGAGATTAATGGGGCCCTGATTCATGCACAGATATCGTCTGGCTTTGCTGGTCGCATTCGTCCTCACGATCGGGGCTTGTGGTTCATCGAGTGGAGACACCACCGCGGAGGCGGGGTTCGAGGGCGAGCTACTGGTCTCTGCCGCAGCGTCGCTGACCGACGCTTTCACCGAAGTGGAAGCGGCCTTTGAGGCCGCCAACTCCGGAGTCGATGTCGTCCTCAATCTGGGGAGTAGCTCTTCACTTCGCGAGCAGATAATCGAAGGAGCTCCTGCGGACGTCTTCGCCTCAGCCAACACCTCCAACATGGACCAGGTAGTGGAGGCTGACGCAGCGTCCAACCCACAGGTCTTCGCCACCAACCTCCTCCAGATCGCAGTGCCCGCGGGCAACGAGGCCGGAGTCACCGGTTTGGACGACTTCGCCAACGAAGCTTTGCTGATCGGTCTGTGTGCCGAGGATGTCCCTTGTGGAGACTTCGCCCGTCAGGCGTTGGAGAACGCTGGGGTCACCCCCTCCATAGACACCAACGAGCCCGATGTGCGAGCATTGCTGACCAAGATCGAGGCTGGTGAGTTGGACGCGGGCATTGTCTATGTAACCGACGTCCTGTCCACCGCTGGGACTGTGGAGGGCATCGACATTCCTGAAGAGGACAACGTGGTCGCCAGCTATCCGATAGCGGCCCTCGCCGCAGCGCCCAACCCTGATGCGGCAGCGGCCTTCGTTGCATTCGTCCTTTCCGAAGAAGGACAGGCGATCCTCCAAGATTTTGGGTTCACCGCACCTTGACGACTCGGCCTCGACGGAGGCAAGGATTGGGGGCTCGTCCCCCAATCCTCATGGTGATCCTGGGCGCACTCGGTCTGACGCTGTTCTTGGTGCCCTTCTTAGGGCTGTTGACCAGGGTGCCTTGGTCCGACCTTCCCGAGCTTCTGGGCGGAGAGGTAGTAACCGATGCCCTGCGCCTTTCGTTGGTTACCTCCGTGGCCGCCACTGCGATCGCCGCAGTCGTCGGGATACCCCTTGCCTGGTTGATGGCGAGGATCGAGTTCCCTGGTCGCGCCCTGGCCCGCGGCCTCGTCACACTCCCCTTGGTCTTGCCGCCGGTGGTAGGTGGAGCCGCTCTCCTTTTCGCTCTTGGGCGTCGTGGGTTTATCGGTGAACCACTGAATCAGGCGACGGGGCTCTTGCTGCCCTTCTCGACTTGGGGTGTGGTGATTGCCAACACGTTTGTCGCAATGCCCTTTCTGGTGATCACGGTCGAAGCCGCGTTGCGCAACCTCGATCAACGCTACGAGGGAGCGGCTGCAACTCTCGGGGCCGGTAGGTGGACGGTGTTACGACGGGTGACCCTTCCGATGATCGCCCCCTCGCTGATCGCCGGATTGGTCCTCACCTGGGCTCGTGCCTTCGGCGAGTTCGGGGCGACGATCACCTTCGCCGGAAATCTTCAGGGGCGAACCCAGACGCTTCCCCTCGCCGTGTTCGTGGCAATGGAAAGCGACCGTGACACGGCGGTAGTTCTGAGCTTGATGATGGTGATCGTCTCTCTGGCGGTTCTGCTGGCGCTTCGTGAGCGGTGGTGGAAGGCGCTTTGAACTCCCAAGGCCTCGACGCAAGGCTGGTGGTGGGTCGTGGCGATACTTTCCAACTCGACGTTTCTCTTTCGATCCCTCCGGGTCGGACAGTGGCCTTGCTTGGACCCAACGGTGCCGGCAAGTCAACAGCTGTAGCGGCTCTAGCCGGGCTGCTGCCTATTGATGCGGGGCAGATCACTCTCGGAGGAGTCACCCTGGATGATCCGGACCACGGGGCCTTTGTTTCCCCGGACGCCCGCAAGGTGGGTGTCGTCTTCCAGGACTACCTGCTCTTTCCCCACTTGACGGTCCTGGAGAATGTGGCTTTCGGTCTCCGAAGTCAGAGCGTGGGCAGAGCCGAGGCTCAGGCCCGAGCCGTCGCATGGTTGGAGCAAATGGGACTAGGCGGCCAGCTCCGTGTGAAGCCGGGCGGCCTTTCGGGGGGCCAGGCGCAACGAGTGGCACTGGCCCGCGCTCTGGTCACCGAGCCCGATCTGCTGTTACTGGACGAACCTCTGTCCGCGTTGGACGTCACGACCCGGGTTGAGATGCGTCGGGCCCTGGCCGAGCACCTAGAGAGTTTCCCCGGCCCTCGCCTCTTCATCACTCATGACCCGACCGAGGCCTTCCTCCTCGCTGACGAGATCCACATCATCGAGCAGGGACAGGTGACTCAGGCCGGAAACGCCGACGACATCCGGCTCCGTCCCCGGACTCGCTATGCGGCCGACCTGGCCGGATCCAATCTGGTGACGGGGACCGCAGTGGGTGGCGATGTCAACACCGGCTCACACGTACTTCATGTTGCCGACCATGAGATCTCCGGCCCGGTCCTGGCAACGATCCGGCCTGCCGCCATTTCTGTTCATCTCCGCGAGCCGGAAGGAAGCCCGCGCAATTCCTGGACTACCACCGTTGACCTGGTCGAGCACCTCGGCGAGCGGACTCGCCTGAGGACGGGCAACCCTCTCGCTCTCACCATCGAAGTGACCGAAGAGGCCGCCCGCTCCCTCGCTCTCGTCGAAGGCAAGCAGGTGTGGATCTCGATCAAGGCGACCGAAATCACGGTTGAGCCCGATAGTTGACCCGGCATGACCAATGGTAGAGGGGGCGGACACCGAAGTCTCCGCCCCCCTTTTGGGCACTATGAAGCGATGGGTCAGGCGCTGGGGACCAGCACCGCATCGACGATATGGACGGTTCCGTTCGCCGTAGCGACATTGCCACAGACGACCATGGCCACACCATTGATGGTGACGCTGTCTCCCGAGGTGGCAATGGTGAGTGTCTCTCCGTTGACAGTTTCCACGGTCCCGGCGTCGATCAACTCCTGGGCGTCCAAGGACTCTCCGGCCACCACGTGGTAGGTGAGGATC
>DATDJH010000187.1:0-17297 GCA_036520635.1 Acidimicrobiia bacterium | reverse complement strand
CAATTTCCGGATCAGCCCGAGGATGAGTGCCAGGGCGTGGGTTGCGACTTCTTCCACCGAGTAGTCGGGGACGTTGGTCACCACGATGCCTCGGGCTGCGGCTGCCTCGAGATCGACGTTGTCGTAGCCGATCCCGTAGCGAGCAATGATCTTGCATTTGGTCAGCTGGTCGATTGCCGGGCCATCCCAAGGGAGGTAAGTATTGAGGATCGCATCGGCATCGCCTGCCATCTCCAGCACCTGCTCGATCGGACCCTGGGCAACGAAAAGCTCGGCATCGATCCCGGCGAGAAGCTCTCGCTCGAGGTCCACCGTGGGGAATACCTGGTCGCTGACCACGACCTTGTATCGGCTCACACCGTCTCCAGACGCATTCTCTGCATCCTATATGATGCAGAATTCCGACAGGTAGACCGGGATCGGAGGAAGGTGAGCGAGAAGGTCAGACTGGCCAGTCTCGGGCTGGGATGGTGGGGATCATTATTGGCTGACGGCGCCGATCGGAGCGGCGTCGCCGAGATCGTCACCTGTTATGCCCGCAGACCCGAGGGTCGAGAGGACTTCTCCCGTCCGCGCCAGTGCCGAACCTCGGATTCGGTCGAAGCCCTCCTCGCCGATCCCGAGGTCGAGGGAGTGATCATCGCCACCGCCCACGACAGTCATCGCGAACTGGTCGAAATGGCGGCGGCAGCGGGCAAGCACATTTTTGTCGAGAAGCCATTGGCGAACACCGTCGCCGACGCGAGAGCATGCATCGAGGCGACGGAGACCGCCGGAGTACTCCTCCAGGTGGGCCACCAGCGAAGGCGCCAAGAGGCGAACCGACGGATCAAGGAGATGATCGCCTCCGGTGAGCTCGGTGAGATCCAAACAGTCACCTCTCACCAATCGATGCCCTACGGATTCAGCATGGCCGCCGATGCCTGGCGCTGGGACGCCAGTCAAAGCCCCCTGGGTTCGATGACTTCGTTGGGCGTCCACCTCATCGACACCATGCAATATTTGGTGGGCCCGGTCGTGAAGGTGATGACCTTGAGCCGGCCCGGAAGAGAGCGCACGGTGGACGAGGCAACGATCATGGGTTTCGAGTTCGAGTCGGGGGCCCTGGCCACCCTGGCCACCTCCTTCTTCACTCCGTCGATCAATGAGGTGGCCGTATTCGGGACCGAGGGTGCTGCCTACAACCAAAGAGATGGATCAATGCTCTCGTTCCAGGGCAGAAACGATGACCGTCCAACCCAGATCCCGGTGGAGCCCGTTGACTTGGTTGCCGACCAGCTCCGCGAGTTCGCTCTGGCAATCCGGGGAGGAGCCACGGTTGAGGTCGGTGGGGCCGAAGGCCTCGCCGTAGTGGCGGTGATGGAAGCGGCGATCGAAGCGGCCGCTTCGGGCCGAACGGTCGACGTGGCCCGCTGACCTCGGCCCACGACGGACTGCGATGATTGGGCGGGCGACGGAATCAGCCAGGAGAGAATCGGGATGCTTCGGAGTACCGAACGGATACTGACGACTCACACCGGGAGTCTGCCGAGGCCGGAAGCACTGACCCAGCTCTATGTCGACCGCGACCATGGCAGGCTCGTTGACGCGGCCGAGCTGGCCAGCGCAGGCAGACAGGCGACCCGCACCAGCATTCAATATCAGGCTGCTGCCGGAATCGATGTGGGCAACAACGGTGAGCAGCCGCGCGAATCGTTCGTCCTCTATTTGCGTGATCGGCTGACCGGGCTTGGGGGCAGTTGGGAGCGGCCGACACGTGCCGACGTCGATCGCTATCCGGCATTCAAGAAACGATGGGCGCAGCAAACCTCCAGCGAAGACAAGATCTCAAGCGTTACGGCCCTGCCGAAAGCGATCGGTGAAGTTTCCTATGTCGACAGCGATGCAATCGCCGACGAGTGCTCCGACCTGCAAGCGGCGGCGACCGAGAATCCGGGGGCCTTCCTGGAGACATTCATGAGCTCACCGTCGCCGGGGATCGTGGCCTCGACCCTGAGAAATGATCACTACGAAACGCTCGAGAGCTACCTGGAGGCATTGGGGAAGGCGCTACAGGTCGAGTATGAGGCGATCGTCGAGCATGGATTCATCCTGCAGATCGATGCCCCCGACCTGGCACTCGAACGCCATGTCACCTACAAGGACGCGCCTTTGTCTGCCTTCCTGGAATTCGCCGAGATGGTGGTGAATGTGATCAATAGGTCACTGGTCAACGTGCCGCGCGACCGAGTCCGCCTCCATGTTTGTTGGGGCAATTCAGAGTCACCACACGACAGTGATGTCCCCCTCGCCGACATCCTGCCCATCATCCTCAAGGCCAATGTCGGTGGATTGGTCCTCCCCTTTGCAAACCCACGCCACGCCCATGAGTACAAGTCGTTCGCGGACCATCGGCTTGCCGACGACCAGATCCTGGTGGCCGGGGTCATCGACACGTTGACCAACTTCGTCGAGCATCCGGAAGTCGTCGCTGACCGACTCGAGCGCGTTGCCTCGGTCGTCGGCGACCCGACACGGGTGCTTGCCGGCACCGATTGTGGATTCGACACCTCGGCTGGATGGGGTCGAGTGGCCGAGGACGTGGTCTGGGCCAAGCTGCGGTCAATGCGTGACGGCGCCGCGCTCGCAACCGAAAGGCTCTACTGAGAGCTGGTCACCGTCTGGCCCCCTGCATTCTATATAACATAGGCTGTCCGTTGCCGCGGGTTCGCAAGGCCAAGAAGGGCTCCAATCCATGAACTCACCCCTGGTTGTCGACAGATTCAAGGGCACATCCCAATGAATGAGGGTCCGCTGCAGATCGGATATGGGCTGATCGGTTGCGGCTGGGTCGGTTCTGCCCACGCCTGGGGCGTGGCCGCGAGTTCGGGCGAGACGGCCCGCCTAATAGCAACGTCCGATGTCGATTTGGCGCTTGCCCAACAAATGGCAGATCGTTTCGAGGCGCAGAGTGCGTATCAGGACTACCGAGAATTGCTGAGGAGGGACGACATCGGGGCGGTGTCGGTGTGCGTCCCCGACTTTCTCCATCGGCAAGTAGTCATCGACGCAGCGCTGGCAGGCAAACACGTGTTGTGTGAGAAGCCACTGGCCATGAGTGTTGCCGAGGCCGACGAGATGATTGCGGCCTGCGAATCGAACGATGTTGAGCTCGGGATGATCATGAACCACAGGTATGCCCCGGACAACATCAGGGCCAAGGACGCGCTATCCAGGGGAGCCGTTGGTGGCCAACTCATCGGAAGCGTCGTCCACTCCAGTGGGCTTACCGGCCCCCTCGGCACCTCTCCCTGGCGGGGCAAGGCCAATCGAGCGGCTGGAGGCGTGCTGAGCACACAGGCCATCCATTTCCTGGACCTGCTGCTCTGGTTCATGGGCCCGGTTCGCTCGGTCAAGGCACTGACCGACACCCTGCATTGGGACATCCAGGACCACGAAGACACCGCTGTCCTGGCGCTTAGGTTGGAGTCCGGAGCGTTGGCGACTCTCACCACCACCAACGGCAGCCCGATCATGGATGACTTCACCGGCACCCGGATCGAGGTGCACGGCACACGTGGATGGCTTGCCCTGGAAGGGGATGCCTTGAAGCATGCCGAGTTTGCAGATGCCTACGAAGCGCCTGCTGTGTACCTTCCCGATGTGCCCGGTGAGGCCAGCGAGATCATCTTCGGCTTGGGACACGTGTACGAAGTGATCGACTTCATACAGGCCATTCGCTCAGGAACCGAGGCCCCGATTCCGGCCCGAGACGGGCGTCACCTCATGGCAGTCATCGAGGCCGCCTACAAGTCGGCCGCCGAGGGCGATGAGGTGGAACTGAGCAAGCAGGCGGTCGGTTATACGCAGCCTTCCCCGCCAGGCTCGCTCCTTTCTATCGGGTCCCACCGACCTTTGCAGGAACATTGATGGGATCGACTATGCGTGCGATGGTGGTGACCGAGTTCGGGAGTCCGCCCGTGTTGACCGAGGTCCCCCGTCCGACGCCGAAGGAAGATGAGATTCTGCTCCGGGTCCGCGCTGCCGGGGTTTGCCACACCGACATGAAGATCAGGGATGGGATAGTCCCCGATGTCGACCTTCCCCTGGTACTCGGCCACGAGATAGCGGGCGAAGTGGCGGAGATCGGTGCCGGAGTCACCACCGCGTCAGTAGGAAACCGAGGAGTTCCGTACGGGTATGTGACATGTGGGAACTGTCGCTTCTGTCTCGAGGGACGGACATCGTTGTGCGAGCAATTAGTTCTCCGGTACGGCTTCGGCTCGATCGGCGGATACTCCGAATACGTTGTCGTGCCCGAGCGCTTCTTTGTTCCGATACCCGACAGCGTCAGGTTCGATCAGGCGGCCGTCGCGACTTGCTCGATCGTCACCCCCTACCACGCTCTCATAAAGCGAGCGCGACTCAGATTGGGCGAGACGGTGGTGGTGGTTGGCGCCGGCGGAGGTGTCGGATTGCATGCCGTGCAACTCGCCCACCGAACGGGTGGGGACGTCATCGCAGTGGATGTTGACGCGACGCGGGAGGGCGCCGCCAAGGCGCAGGGCGCCAGCAGCTTCGTTGTTCCTCATGAGGGTCGATTCGCCGATGAGGTGCGCGAACTCACACATGGTCGAGGTGCCGACGTCGTCATTGACATGGTGGCCTCAACGGCGACCATGTCGGATTCGATTGAAGCCTTGGGACTCGGAGGGCGTTTGTGTCTGGTCGGCTACCAGCGAGGGCAGCTACTGACCGCCGTCACCCCTGATGTCGTATTTCGCGAGATCGAGATCTACGGATCCCATTGGGCGACCCTGACCGACACGGTCGAGGTCATCGACATGATCGACCGGGGTCTAATCGATCCCATCGTCATTCGGGAGTTCCCGCTGCACGAGGCACCCGCCGCGCTCGAGCTCCTCGCCGTTGGCGGAGGACCGGGTCGCAGCATTCTCACGGTCTAGGTCGGGCGGGCTTCCGGCAGCGGCTTGAAATGGCGCCCGATCAGTCCTCGATGTAGCCAATGACCTCGATCTCGAGGAGCCACTCCGTGTGAACTAAGGCGCCGACTTCAACAGCGGTGCAGACCGGGTAGGGCTCGACGAAGAACTCCTTCCGGATCCACTCGTAGTCGTAGTAGTAATGCATGTCGGTCACGAACACGTTGGCCATAACGACGTCGGCCATGGTGCCGCCGGCCTCTTCCATGACCGCCTTGATGTTGGTCAGAACTTGACGCCACTGCGCCTCGGGGTCCTTTTTCGGCGGAGTAAGCCCCCCCTGCGCCTCGATCCCCACAGTCTTCTTCGCGTCATAGTCGACGGAAGTGACTCCCGAGAGGAAGATCCATGGGCCGACTTTCAGACCCGGACTCCAAATTCGACCGTCCAGGCCCGCCGCGTGCCCCGGGTAGTTGATCGCCTTCCTCTCCACCATGACTCGCTCCTTCTGCGTCTCACCACCAGATGTTGTCTGGCCGGGGCGCAACACTACGTTCGGGCCAATCGGTTGCAAAGTCGTCCCCTCTTTGACCTCTAACCGCCGTGCTGTAATGCTCCGAAGGCGACGGTGCGCGCCGTTGGGCCACCGCCGTCGAGTCACGGGGTTGCTCAAATGCCTCGAGCGAGATCGAAGGAGCGTTAGGTGGTGTTACCCAGTCACGGGCGATTCGAGTATTCCCCGATCACTTCAAGACCTGACTTCTCCTGGCCGGGAGGGCAGCGCCTCGCCGTTTACATCGCCGTGTGCATGGAGCATTTCACCTACGGCGAAGGTGGCCTCGGCTTGCCGTACTCACCTGGCATCCCCCATCCGAACACGTACAACTGGGCCTGGCGCGAATACGGGAACAGGGTCGGTGGTTGGCGCCTCTTGGATCTCCTCCAGCAGAGCGGAATACCTCCGACCGTGCTCCTGAACACAGCCTGTTATGAGCACTGCCCTGAGTTGGTCGACGCATACCGGGGCGCAGGCGCCGAGTTCGTCGGACATGGACAGACCAACTCGGTGCACCCCAACGATCTGACCGAGGACGACGAACGGGAAATGATCAGGGACGTCTTCGAGACAATCCTGCGACACGAAGGCAAGCCTCCGGGCGGCTGGATGAGCCCGGGCGCAAACCCGAGTGCAGTGACCGAAGACCTACTGGCGGAAACCGGTTTCACCTATACCCTGGATTGGCCCATGGACGATCAGCCAACCTGGCTGCGCACTCGGGGCGGTCCACTCCTCAGTGTTCCCTACCCCCATGAAGTGAACGACGTCCCGATGATTGTGTTCCACCACGGCACCGCGCCGGCCTACGCCGACATGATGACCGACAACCTCGCCGAGATGGTCGAGCAGTCCCAGCATCAGCCGCTGGTGTGCGGCATCGTGACCCACACATTCATCATGGGCCAGCCCTACCGGCTGCGTCGCTTCCGGCAGGCGATCGAGTATCTCAATGGTCTCTCCGGGGTTTGGTTGACAACGCCGGGAGAGATCGCCGCTCACTACGCCGGGATCACCACGCCAGAACAAGCTCTCTCCGGGAGCATCAGCACGACATGACCCGGGTGGCGGTGGTAGGCCTCGGAGCAATAGGCCGTGTTGTTGTGAGCCGGTTGGTGCAGGGGGTGCCTGGGGTGGAGCTGACCGCCGTGGCCTCACGCGACATCGCACGGGCCGAGGCAACAATTCGAGACCTTGGCGCCGATATACCCGTTCGCCCGCTCGATCAGTTGGAGCCTTTGGCCGACCTCGTCGTCGAGTGCGCACCGGCCGCCCTCCTGCCTGTGATAGTCGAGCCCTTCCTGCGGTCCGGAAAGGAGGCGGTCGTCCTCAGCTCTGGAGCGATTCTCGAACACCCGGAACTGGTCGACCTGGCCAAAGAGCATGGAGGCCAGATCACCATTCCGTCTGGAGCTCTCCTCGGACTCGATGCAGTGGCTGCCGCTGCCGAGGGTGAGATCCGATCTCTGCGACTGACAACGCGCAAGCCGCCGGCGGGCCTGGTCGGCGCCCCCGGGCTCGAAGAAAGCGACGTCGACCTCCAAGGCCTGACCGAGCCTGTGCTTGTGTTCGCCGGCACCGCCCGGGATGCAATCCGCGGATTCCCGGCGAATCTCAACGTCGCGGTTGCGCTCTCCCTTGCCGGGCCTGGCCCCGACCGGACCGACGTAGAAGTGTGGGCCGACCCGACGGTCACAAAGAACACGCACATCATCGTGATGCGCTCTGATGTCGCCGACGTGACGATGACAATCGAAAACGTGCCCTCTGAGAATCCGCGAACTGGCCGGATCACCCCCCTGTCGATCATCAGCCTGCTCCGCAAGCGGCACGCAAGCCTGAGGGTCGGTTCATGAACCTTGGGCTGTCAGGAAAGACCGCTTTGGTCGTGGGAGGGAGCAACGGCCTCGGACGGGGCGTAGCTCTGACCCTGGCTCGCGAGGGAGCCCGGGTGGCAGTGGCCGGTCGCGATCTCGATGCCGCCGCCACAACTGTCGCCATGATTGCGGCCGAAGGTGGCGAGGCAATGCCGGTCCGCCTCGACCTCACCGACTTCTCCTCTCTCGATGCTGCGGTCGAAACCATCCGCAGCCACTTTGGCGATGTGGCGATCCTGTTCAACAACAGCGGAGGCCCACCCCCTTCCACCGCCGCCAATCAGCCGGTCGATCTGTGGCGGGCCCAGTTCGAGGCGATGGTCCTCGGAGTGATCGCACTCACCGATCGCATCCTGCCCGGGATGCGGAAGGCGGGTTGGGGTCGGATCGTGACCAATACCAGCTCCGGCGTGTTGGCGCCGATCCCGAACCTCGCCATCTCGAACGCCCTCAGGCTCTCGCTCGTTGGTTGGTCCAAGACGCTGGCCCGAGAAGTCGCGCCAGAGGGGATCACCGTCAACATCGTGGTGCCGGGTCGGATCGCCACCGGTCGAGTGCGCGCACTAGATGAGGCACGGGCCGCACGGGAGAACACGTCGGTCGAAGCCGCTGAAGCGGCCAGCATCGCTGCCATCCCGATCGGCCGCTACGGGGATCCTGAGGAGTTCGCCGCCGCGGTGGCCTTCCTCGCCAGCGCTCAAGCCTCTTTCATTACCGGAACCATGCTGCGAGTGGACGGCGGCCAGACCCCCTCGATCTGAAGGAGCAGGAAATGAACCTGAGCGGCGAACAGGCTGAAGAGATCCGGAGGCGATTCCTCTCGGTCGACACGTCAAATGTTGCCGACGTCCTCGATGAGCTCGGCTTGCCCGACCAGGGCCTGGCGCCGAGTTTCTCCCCGTTTCCATCAGGTGCGGGAAAGCTCGCCGGATGGGCCTACACGATCCGTGGGGAAATGGCCCCGTATCCCCTTGGTGCCGGCGATCCAGCCAAGATGGAGGCCTGCGCCCAGCTGACCCCTGGGAGCGTCTCTGTGTGGAGCGGCGGTGGAGAAGGGGTCTGCTTTTTCGGCGAGCTCATCTCGATAGGGATGAAAGAGCGCGGCTGCGTCGGCGCCTTGGTGGACGGTGGAATCCGGGACATCGACTGGATCGACGCCCTCGGATTCCCGGTTTACGCCCGCTACCGAACCCCGGTCCAGTCAATTGGACGATGGAGGGTGACCGATAGCGGCGAGACGGTTCCCATGCCCGGGGCAACGGTCCCAGAAGTTCAGGTGACTCCCGGCGACTTCATCCTGGCCGACAGCGACGGAGCGATCGTGATCCCGTCAGGGGTGGTGGAGGAGGTCTTGGAGCGCGCCGAGGCGCTGGGGGCTCGTGAGGTTCAGATCAGGGCCGAGCTGGCGAACGGGCTGTCGCTGTCCGAGGCATTGGCCAGGTTCGGCCACGTCTGAGGCGAACTAGTAGACCTTCTCGCTGGTGGGAGCGATCTTGAGAATCACCCTCGGCGAGCGGATCGGATTCGGGTAGTCGCTGAGCCCGATGTACTTCTCGGAGAGCTTGTCGATGTGATCCCGGGCTTCATCGCCTCCCACGATCTCCACGACACGTCCCCTTATCTCGACCCAGTCGTCGAAGTCCTCCGCGTTGAAGAGCACGACCGAGACCCGAGGGTCGTTTTGAACGTTTTGCACCTTCTGGCGAAGGGTCTCGGAGTTGACCAGCAGGTTCTCGCCATCGTGGTCAACCCACACGATGTGGCTTTGAGGCTGACCACTCGGGAAGAGCGTGGTCAGCACGGCATGGTTGGGGCCACCGGCAAGTCGTTGGGTTCGCTCAGACAGCATGCGGCAACGTTACCCATCTCCCCATCAGGCCCAACACAGGCTTGGCAGGCACCATCGGCTGAATCCGACAATTGCACCGATATGTTGTCTGCCTAGGACCGAGGCCTGATATCGCAACGACGACGTTCCGTGGAGCGACGCTGGTGACCAACGCCGGCGTGATCCGTGGCGACCTAAAGGTCGATTCCGAACGCATAGCCGCTATCGGTGATGTGGATCCGGAGGGCGAGATTGTGGATGTCAGCGGTCTGATCATCCTCCCAGGGATGGTTGACACGCACGTTCATCTGATGGATCCCGGTGACACCGGGCGCGAGGACTTCATACACGGGACCAGAGCAGCTGCGGCACGCGGGGTAACGACGATCGTCGAGCACACTCATGCCCATCCCATTCGGGGCGTACCTGACCTCGAGGAGAAGACGGCGCACCTCCGCACTCGATCCAATGTCGACTTCGGTCTCGCCGCCCATGTCTGGCCAGACCGCATCCCAGAAATCGGCTCCCTGGTCGCCGCCGGTATCACGTTCTTCAAGATCTTCACTTGCTCCACGCACGGTGTTCCAGGAATCGAACACGATCAGCTCTCGGAGGCACTCACAGCCATCAAGCAAGCGGGCGGTCGCTGCCTAGTTCACAACGAGGACCAGCAACTCACGACTGATGCGGAGCGCAGACTCAAGGAGTCGGGCCGGACCGACCCGGGCTTGCTCCTGGAGTGGCGCACCCGTGACGCTGAGCTCGAGGCAACCGCCGCTACCGCAGCTGCCGTCCTCGACAGTGGGGTCGCGGCAACCTTCGCTCACGTCTCCTCAACCGGGGTTCTCGACGTCATCGACGCCTTCCGGCTGCGTGGGGCAGACATCGCAGCTGAGGCCTGCCCTCAATATCTCGCCCTCGAGGAGGATGAGGTAATCGACAAGGGGGCGCTGCGTAAGTTCACGCCGCCAGCCCGGATAAGAGACGAAAGCGACCGTTCGGCAATGTGGGACGCAGTGGTGGATCGCCGCTTCTCGCATTTCTCAACAGACCATGCGCCATCCACAGTGGAGCAGAAAGAAGCTGGCGACTTCTGGAGTGCCCCGTTCGGCCTTCCCGGGCTGGACACCACACTGCCTTTCCTGCTCGATGCCGCCCTCAGCGGCCGGATCGGATTGCACGATTTGGCGAGGCTGTATGCGGCTGCGCCTGCCGCGAGGTACGGGCTCTCCAAAGGGGTTCTCGCCCCCGGCTCCGACGCTGATCTGGTCCTCGTCGACCCAACAGGGTCGTGGACAGTGCGCGACGAGGACATCCTCTCGAAGGCGGGCTGGTCACCATTCAGCGGCAAGACGCTGCAGGGCCGGGTGGTCGCAACCTTTCTACGTGGAGTCGAGGTGGCACGAGACGGCCGATGTCACGATCTTCGAACCGGACGGTTCATTCGTCCGAGTCGAAGCTGACAGCTAACTCGACCCGCGAAGCTCCCGGTCAGCCGCACTCGTCAGAGTCTCGGACCCGTCCCCCGTCACGAGCACCATGTCCTCGATTCGGACCCCGCCGACGCCCTCGAGCAGGAGGCACGGCTCGACGGTGATCACCTCTCCCGGTGAGAGAAGACTCTCGTCGTAATAGAAGTCAGGGATGTCGTGGATGTCCAAGCCGAGGCCGTGACCAAGCAGGCCGATCTTGTTCTCTAGGAATCCCTCCCCGTCTGCGATCTGTTCCGCTAGAGAGTTCAGCTCGCGGCCTGACACCCCGGGCTTGATCGCTTTGCGAACCTCTTCACTCATGACCAGGGCGACGTCGTACATCTTCTTCAACCGCGGGTCCAGGTCGCTCACGTCACCCGCCACGCGATGGCGGGAGATATCGCCGGCGTACCCGTCGACGCGTGGGCAGACATCCATCATGACCCACTCACCGGGTGCCATCGCTCGACTCTGTGTGTTCGACGGAACCCAGCTCCCGGTGGACGTGTTCGGTCCGCATCCGGAGATCGATCCTCCTGCGAGCTCGATGTCACCGCCACGTCGCATCGTCTCTTCGCAGAGGAGGACGACGTCGTACTCGTTGGCACCAACCTGCACCGTGTCGAGCGATGTCTCGACCGCCTCGACCGCAAGGGCCGCTGACCTGCGAATGATTGCGAGTTCCTCTTCTGACTTGATGCGACGCAACTCCGACATCAGATGTGACGGGACGAACTCCACATCGGGGGCCATCTCTTGCAGCGCCATGAACTCGCGTGCCGGGAAGATGTACCAATTGTCGATCGCCACTCGCCGATACCCGCGTTCACGGATTACACGGCCGAAGTCTTGGGCGAAGAGACCCGCGTACTCGGTATCAGGGAACATCGAGATCTCTTTCGCCCTTGCGATGTCCCAGGGCTGATCGGTGCGGACCATCGGCTCGCCGTCGGTCGGGAAGAGGACAGCGCTCGAGCCGAACATGTGGTACCCGCCTTCGCGCATGTTCTGCATCCCGGTGAAACGGACGAAGTAGTCGGTCAGGTACCGGACGTTCGCTGCCACCTTGGCGGTCGAATAGGCAATCAGCGCGTCGAATTCACCCTCGACGAGCGCCGACTTCGCCCCTTCGTGCCGCCTGGCAAACTCGGTGTTCGTGATGGACATGAGCTGACTCCTTTGGCCCGCGAGTGTTCCGTTTCTCGTCCCGCACATCGACCTCGCTCAGCGACCCGCGGTACGGCCCAATGGTATAGTCTGCAGAACGTAGGATTCAGAAACCCAATGTTCAAAGGAGACTTCATGGCGACAAAGCGCGTTTGGCTGGCGCTATTACTCGCGATCGGTCTGGCAGCATGCACTGCCGATGACTCTGGAGGGAGCTCAACAACGGCAGGCTCGGCAGCGAGCTCGACAACCGTTGGCTCCACGACCGCGACCACGACATCGGGTGGCGAGGAACTGCCGACGCTGAAGATTGGAATCCCCCTGCCGTTCACCGGCGTCGTGGCGCAATCGGCCGAGGAGATGCGCCAGACGTTCGAAATGTACGTCGAGCAGCAAGGTGGCACACTCGGAGGACTTCCGGTTGAGGTGATCTTCGAAGACACCGAGACAGATGCCGAGCTGGTCGTCACCAAGACAAGGAAACTCATCGACGAGGACCAGGTCCACCTGCTTTCGGGCCCGATGTTGGCCTTCGAGGGTTTAGCGATGATCGACTCCGTCAACGCCGCTGGGATCGCTTTGGTTGGACAAACCGGTGTGGCAGCAGATGACTACACCCGTCTCGACGCCCCGACGTTGACGGCGGCCGCCAAGCACACCGCCAGCCAGGAGACGATGCCGCTCGGGACCTACGCGTACGACACCTTGGGGTATCGGACGATCGCGACCCTCGGGCAGGACTACGCCTGGGGTTACCAAACGGTCGGTGGGTTCCAGTTCGCCTTCGAAGCAGCCGGGGGCGATGTCGTTCAGAAGCTCTGGGCACCAATCGGAACGACCGACTACTCGTCGTTCGTGAACGAGATCAATCGTGATGTCGACGCCGTCTACGTCACGCTGATCGGGGCGGACATCCCACGATTCGTCCAGGCGTACTCGGACTTCGGGCTGAAGGCGGAGATCCCGATGCTCACGTCAGAAGACTTGGTTGCACAAGATGCAATCAACTTCTACACCGGTGATGCTGCGATCGGCCTGGTCGGGATCACCCCGTTCACCGCGAACCTCGACCGCGCAGAGATGCAGGCGTTCGTCGAGGCGTACCAAGAGCGAACCGGCAACATTCCTACCTTCTGGGGAGAGTCGGCGTACGTGGCGGCGATGGTGATCGATCGCTCACTCCAATACGTGGCTGAGCAGAACGGTATCGAGCTCGCAGATCTCCCCCAATGGGTGAGAGACAACGGTGAGGCCTTCGCCTCTGCCAGTCGTGAGATCGATCTGTCCGATGCACCGTCGTCAGCCATCACCGTCGATGAGTTCAACCGGCAAGTACGAGACTTCTACATCGTGGAACTCGTCAACGACGGCGACACCATCACCGACAGTCTCGTCGAGACTGTCCCGGCTGTGACTCAGTTCTGGACATTCGACCAAGACGAGTTCCTGGCGAATCCGTTGTTCTCCCGGGACTTCCCGCCGGAATAGCACGGGTTTGTCTGGCGACCGAAATGCCGAGCGGGGAGCCGCATCTAGCGGCTCCCCGCTCCTCTAAGGTCGCCTGAGCCGGCGAGAGAAACCTCATCGTGGAAGAGTGGGTAACCCAGGTTTTAAGCGGCCTGACCTACGGCGGTCTTCTGTTCATACTGGCGAGCGGATTCACCCTCGGCCTCGGCATCATGAAGATCGTCAACATCGCTCATGGCGCCCTCTATCTGCTCACGGCGTACATCGCCTGGACCGTGTTCCAGAGCACAAACAGCTTCCTGCTGGTCATCGTTGTCTGCGCTGCGGTAGGTGGGCTCCTCGCACTCGCCCTCTATGCGGGCCTCCTCCAGCGCCTGCATCAGCGACCCCTCGCCCAGATCCTGGTCACGATGGGTGTAACCCTGATCATCGCCGAGCTTGGTGTGATCTGGTGGGGGGGCTACCCCCGCACCGTCGAACGGCCAGGTGGCCTCGCCGGCACCGCTCAACTGGGCGGCGTGACCTTCCCCACCTACCGGTTGTTCATGCTGGGGGCAGCGATCGTCATCGGAGCTGTCCTCTGGATCCTTCTCGAGCGAACGCGAGTTGGAGCGCTGGTGCGGGCCAGCGTCGATGACGAGGAGATGGCTCGGGGCATGGGCGTCAACGTTGGCCGCCTGTACTTCCTCGTCTTCGGGACCACCGGGATCCTCGCTGGGCTGGCTGGCGCGATCGGAGCCCCCTTCCTCGGGGCGTTCCAGGGGGCGCAGTTCGACGTGCTCCTCCTGGCCCTGCTGGTGTCGGTCATCGGCGGACTGGGGAGCATCCCGGGCGCCTTCATCGCGGCCCTCCTCATCGGCATCCTCGACACCGTCGGAAAGAGCCTGTTCCCCGAGTTGGCCCATTTCACCCTGTTCGCTCCCTTGTTGATCATCCTCGCGGTCAGACCCACCGGATTGTTCGGCAAGGCATAGGTCGATCACATGGCGCGCAAGTTTTTTCGATCGGGACTGTCGGCGAGAAAGGCCTTGGTCGTCGGCGGGCTAATGGTGGCGGCCGTGGCCGTCCCACCGTTCCTCTCCCCGTTCCCCCTTTCCATCCTCATGCTCATCGTCATTTTCGCCGTCCTTGCGATGAGCCTCGATCTGCTCATGGGTTACACAGGAATGGAGTCCCTGGGCCAGGCCGCCTTCTTTGGAATGGCTGCATACACGATCGCCATAGTCACCACTCGCTACGGCGTCGGGTGGCAGCTCGCAATACCGGCCGCTTTGCTAGCCGCCATCATTTTGGCGGCCATCGGCGCAGCTCTGGCGGTGCGGATGACCGGCCTCTTCTTCCTGGTGATGACCCTGGTGTTCTCTCAGGTGATGTGGGGCCTTGCCCATCGTTGGGGCTCGATGACGGGTGGCTATCTGGGACTCCATGGAATCCCTCGGCCTACCGAAGCCCTGGAATCCCCGCTCACCTTCTACTACGTCGGTCTCGGGGTCTTGCTCATCTCCGGGTTGTTGATGTATCGCTTGGTGCGCTCGCCCTTCGGTCTCACCCTGCGGGGCATCAAGGACAGCGAGCTCAGGATGAGGACCAGTGGGTTCAACGTATGGCTGCACAAGTACATCGTGTTCGTCATCGCTGGAGCCTTCGCCGGTGTATCCGGCGTTCTGTACACCTACTCCACTCAGTTCATATCCCCAACGGTTCTTGGCGTCGAGACCTCATTCGAAGCGATGCTCATGGTGATAATCGGCGGAGCCGGGACACTGACAGGACCGCTCATCGGCGCCTTTGTCGTCACCGGGCTCCGCAACTATCTGAGTGTGTTCTTCGACAACTGGGTGATCATTCTTGGCGTGCTGTACATCATCACCGTCTTCTTCGCCCCTCAAGGAATCCTCGGGTTACTCCCTCGACGGTGGCGCGCAGCAACCGGCGTCGGACAGGAGCCTTCGGCCTTCGATGAGGCGAGGATCAGGGTGGAGTCTGAGCCGGCCCCGGCCGAGCCGACAAAGCCGGACATTGATGGCAGCGCCGTGGAGACGCTGCGTTTGGAGGGTGTCGGCAAGACCTTCGACAACGTCCGTGCCGTGCACGATGTCACCCTGAGTGCCCACTCGGGCACTCGGAAGGTGATTTTGGGGCCGAACGGCGCCGGGAAGACCACTTTGTTCAACCTGATCACCGGGGTTTACAAGCCTTCCAGTGGGAACATCTTCCTCTTCGGAGAGAACGTCACCGGGACCGCGTCCCACGCTCGGACGAGAATGGGGCTGGGCCGCACGTTCCAGATCACCAACCTGTTCCCAACGCTGACCGTCATGAACAACGTTCGCCTCGGCGTCCTCGGCGTCCGGCGGAAGAAGTTTGCCATGCACGTGCCGCTGACATGGCTCGACGACGTGAATGAGCGCTGCCGCGACCTGCTTGAGATGGCTGGAATGTGGGACGAGCGCGACACGGAGGTCGCCAACCTCTCCTATGGCCATCAGAGGCAGCTCGAGCTCATCGTGACCCTGGCGTCGGATCCCCAGGTACTCCTGCTCGACGAGCCGGCGGCCGGCTTGTCTCAGGCGGAGAGCCGGTCGATGGTTGCGCTGATCAAGGCATTGGATCCCGGATTGACCGTGCTCATCATCGAACACGACATGGACGTGGCGTTCGAGATCGCCAACGAAGTGACGGTGATGCACCAGGGAGAGGTCCTCGCCGAGGGAAGCGTCGAGGAGATCCGAGCGAACGAACTGGTGCGCGAGGTGTATTTCGGTGAGGCCTATGCCTAGCGTCCTCGAGGTCAGCGACATCCACACCTATTACGGGGACAGCTACGTGCTCCAGGGTGTTTCTCTCAAGGTCGACCCCGGCCAGATCGTGGCACTGATGGGCCGGAACGGAGTCGGGAAGACGACCACGATCCGGTCAATCGTCGGGTTCTCTCCCCCGGAGCGAGGAACCATCACATTCAAGGAAGTGGACATCACCAAGAAGCCATCGCACGAGATCGCTATGGGAGGCATCAGCCTGGTGCCTCAGGGTCGGCGGATCTTCCCGTCGCTTACGGTCGCTGAGCATCTAGAGGTCTTCCAGAGGAAAGGTGACGGCGCGAGCAAACATGTTTGGGATCTGGACCGCATCAGCGAGCTCTTCCCGGCCCTCGAGCAGCGGATGAAGCAGAAGGCATCTGTCTTGTCGGGTGGCGAGCAACAGATGCTGGCGATCGCTCGAGCATTGCTCACGAATCCGGAGCTGATCCTTATGGACGAGCCGAGCGAAGGACTTTCTCCCCTCCTCGTGCAGCAGGTCGTCGAGGTGATCAGGCACCTTCGCACCACAGCGGAACTTCCGATTCTCTTGGTGGAACAGAATCTCTCACTAGCACTGAACCTGGCTGACTACGTCTACGTCATGAAGAAGGGTGCGGTCGCCTTCGAGGGGCCTGCCGAGGAGTTGGCGAACTCCCCTGACATTCAACGCACCTACCTCGGCGTGTGAACACGAAGGAGAACACAACAAGATGAGACTCGAAGGAAAGACGGCGCTGGTCACTGGCGCATCATCTGGCATCGGATACGCCATCGCCCGGAGGTTCGGCGAGGAGGGAGCCAGCGTCGGCCTTGTCGCCAATTCCCAGCTGGAAAAGGCCGAGGAACTGGCCGCCAAGATTGTCGCCGACGGCGGCACAGCGTTTGCCGTCAAAGCGAACCTCACCGACGTCGACGACATCGACCGTCTCGTCAACGTGGCCGTGGACAAGCTGGGCCGAATCGACATCCTGGTGAATTGCGCCGGCGTCTTCTTCATCCGACTACTGGGCGAGCTCAGCGAGGACGAATGGGACACAACGCTCGATGTCAATGTGAAGGGTCCCTTCTTCCTGACCCAGAAAGTGGTTCCTCACATGGTCGAACAAGAAGGCGGGAACGTGATCTTCGTTGGTTCGATCTTCGGTCCACGCGGAGTGCCCGGGGCAGCATCGTACGGCGCCTCGAAGGCCGCACTTCACGGGCTCAC
>DATDJH010000186.1:0-5662 GCA_036520635.1 Acidimicrobiia bacterium | reverse complement strand
CCCAGGTTCTCGTGGCGGTCCCGCCGGGAGTCGAACGGGTCTTTTGAGTCGTTGGCGTGCACCAGGTCGATTCGACCGGTCGCCTCCAACACTCTCGGAACCAACTCGTCAAAGGGCTCCCCTCCCGCCCAGACGTGGCAGGTGTCGAGGACGAAGCCCACGCCGAATTCGGCCACCTCGTCGAAAAGGCGGGCAATCCATTCCACTCGCCTGGCCACGGCCTTGTCCCCACCAGCCGTGTTCTCGATCAGCACCGGCACCTGGCTGTCCAGGGGCTCCAGGGCCTTGCGCCAACGCAGGATCCCCTCTTCCTGCGGGCCATCACCGGTGACATGCCCGCCGTGGACCACGACGCCGGCGGCCGCGATTTCGGCGGCAGCGTCACACGTCTCCTGGAGGATCCGACGGGAGGGCACCCGGATCTTGTTGTTGTCCGCGCACACGTTGATCAGATAGGGCGAGTGCACATATATCGGGATCGGGGATGCTCTCAATTCGGGTGCATCTGCCCTGGGGAGGGGCTTCTTCCACCCCTGCGGATCGGAGAGGAAGATCTGAACCAGATCAGCCCCGCGTTCCTGGGCCTCCTCGATTGGCCGGCTCGAGTCCACGTGGGCGCCGACTGCCCTCAAGATGGCTCCCAGAGCCCCGTGACCCTGGCTCTCTCGGCCCGGCGCGCGGCGTCGACCGCATAGTCACCTATCAGCTTGGCGGCTTCCTTCGGAGTCACCGCCCAATCCTGGGCGAGGATCCCGAGCACCCGTGTCTCCAACCAACGGGCGCCCCAGGGGTGGGCAGGCAATGATCCCCGTTCCAGGACCTTGATCCGCAACAGAAGGAGAATCTCTCCCTCATCCTTGATCTCGCCGGCGTCGACGTCGACCAGATTCCCCCACGGAATGAGGTCGTGGGGCCGGAACGGGCCCCGCAATTTCAAGGCCAGGCCCGCGTCACGGCACTCGATCACCCTGGTGGGCATGAACAGCTCCTTGAGCCCCCAGATCACCAGAAACCCCGCGAACAACAACAGCCCCCACGCATAGATGACATCGCGAGGCTCATAGATCTGGGTGTCTGCGGGGGTGAACAGCAATTCCCTGAGCCAATTCGTGATGCGGCGGTTGGTCAGCACGTCAACCGCAATGACCAGCAGAGGTATGGCGCCAATCGCCATCAACCACATTCGAGCCGCCGAGCGCTGGACCACGACCTTCACTCGTCGACCCCGAGATCGGAGGGGGTGACCAGGGCGATGTATGGGATGTCCCTGGCGGCGAACGCCTCAGCCGCCCGGCCCTCCGAACGGTCGACCAGCGCTACCGCTTGAATCACATCGAGGCCCTCGGCCTCCGCGACAGCGGTCGCCTCCAAAGCGGCGCTGCCGGTAGTTGTGGTGTCTTCGAGGATGACCACACGCGTACCAGGGGCCACCGGGCCGACGACCCGGCCCCCGGTGCCGTGGTCCTTGGCCTCCTTGCGAATAGAGAAAGCGGTGAGGCGGCGTCCGTCACGGGCAGCCACCATCGCGGTCGCCACTGCGATCGGGTCGGCGCCCAGAGTCATCCCCCCGATCGCCTGGGCGGTTGAATCCACCACCGCGAGCACTGCGGTTCCGACCAGCCAGGCGCCCTCACCGCTGAACGTCGTCTGGCGAGCATCGAGATACCAGGACGTGACCGCCCCTGAACGCAGGGTGAACGGTCCATCGGTGCGGAGGGCGTGAGTCTGCAGATGCTGTATTAGAGATTCGCCGGCCACCCTCGCATGGTATTGGGCCAAAACCGGTACCGGTCGTTCGCCGGTGGTCGGCGCCGGGTCTAGGTTTCACCACATGGATCTATTCCTCGTCCGCCATGGCCAGCCGGATTGGGCGCCGGATCGTGTCGCACGCAACGACCCGAACCTGACCGAGCTCGGCCATGAGCAGGCCCGTCGGGTGGCCCATCGTCTGGCCAGTCTCGACAGCTTTGATGAGGTGTGGGTGTCGTCGATGAACCGGGCGGTCCAGACTTCCGACCCGATTGCCACCGACCTTGGCACCCGGGCCGAGATCTACGACTGGCTCCAGGAGATCAACAATCCCCCGGAATGGGACGGATCCCCGGTTGACGAGATCGACAAGGCGCTCCGTGACTCCAACCTGCGCTCCATGGATGAGATGTGGGACGGGCTGCCGGGGGGTGAGACCTTTCGCACCTTCCATCAGCGGGTGGTGAACGGTCTGCAACACACCCTCGACCACCATGGCATCCACCCGATGCAGGAGGAGCACCGGCATCTCTGGGCGGTCGACGACCCCGATCGCAGGGTCCTAATCGTGGCCCACGCGGGAACGAATGCAGTGGTCCTTGGCCACCTGCTCGGCCTGGAACCGGTGCCGTGGGAGTGGGAGCGGTTCCGCCAGCCTCACACCGGGGTCTCCCGGCTCACCATGACCCGAATCAGCACGGGATGGGCCTTCTCGCTCCGCCAACTCGGCGACGTCACCCACCTCCACCCGGGAATGGTTACTGCATAACTGCCGGCCGACAACGGTCCCGATCTCAACGTGTATGTTCCACGGCCCACTTGGAAAGGACCCCACCCATGGCAGACAAACCGAACATCCTCGTCATCTGGGGTGACGACATCGGGATCACCAATCTGAGCTGTTACAGCGATGGGCTGATGGGCTACCGCACCCCCAACATCGACCGCGTCGCCAACGAAGGAATGCGCTTCACCGACTCCTACGCCGAGCAGAGCTGCACCGCAGGCCGGTCCTCCTTCATCACCGGCCAGAGCGTGTACCGAACCGGGTTGAGCAAGGTCGGAATCCCCGGATCGCCGATCGGTCTCAGCGCCGAGGACCCCACCATTGCCGAGCTGCTCAAGCCCCTCGGCTATGCCACAGGGCAGTTCGGAAAGAACCACCTCGGTGACCTCAACAAGTTCCTTCCCACCGTCCACGGTTTCGACGAGTTCTACGGGAATCTCTATCACCTCAACGCCGAGGAGGAGCCGGAGCGGCCGAATTGGCCTCCGGCAGAGGACTTCCCCCGGTTCAATGAGATGGCACGGCCCCGTGGAGTCATCCACTCTTGGGCCACCGATGAGGACGACCCGACCGAGATCGGCCGTTTCGGCCCGATCGGCAAGCAACGGATCGAGGACACCGGGCCCCTGACCAAGGAGCGAATGGAGACCATCGACGACGAGACCACCGAGGCCTGCGTCGACTTCATCAAGAGGCAGCACGAGAGCGGAACCCCGTTCTTCGCCTGGATGAACACCACGCATATGCACGCCTTCACCCACACCAAGGCGGAGAGCCTCGGGCAGGCCGGGCGTTGGCAGTCGCCGTATCACGACACGATGATCGACCACGACCGCAACGTGGGGACCCTGCTGGACGTACTCGACGAGTTGGGGATCGCCGAAGACACCATCGTCATCTATTCGACTGACAACGGTCCCCACATGAACACCTGGCCGGATGGTGGGATGACTCCTTTCCGGAATGAGAAGAACTCCAATTGGGAAGGAGCGTTCCGGGTCCCCGAGATGATCCGTTGGCCGGGGAAGATCGAGGCCGGGACAATCTCGAACGAGATCATCCAACATCACGACTGGCTGCCGACCTTCTTGGCCGCGGCCGGTGAGCCAGACATCATGGAGAAGCTCAAGACCGGACACACCATCGGGGACAAGACCTACAAGGTGCACATCGATGGTTTCAACCTCCTTCCATACTTGACCGGTGAGGAGGAGAAGAGCCCACGAAAGGGCTTCGTCTATTTCTCCGACGACGGTGATGTGCTCGGGCTTCGCTTCGACAACTGGAAGCTGGTGTTCATGGAGCAACGGGTGCAAGGGACGCTCCAGATATGGGTCGACCCATTCATCCCACTACGGGTCCCCAAGCTGTTCAACCTGCGCACCGACCCCTTTGAGCGGGCAGACATCACATCGAATACCTACTTCCAGTGGGTTTTCGAGAATGCCTACCTGGTGTTTGCGGGGACCACGCTGATCACCGAGTTCCTGGCGACGTTCGCCGAGTTCCCGCCACGGCAGAAGGCGGCGTCCTTCACCATCGACCAGGCCCTGGCGAAAATGGAAGCCACCCTGGCCGGAGGCTGAGCCCGAAAGGTCGTGCTACTTCCCGAAGCGGCGATCGCGGCTGGTGAAGTCGCGCAATGCCCGCAGGAAGTCGACGCGCCGGAATGCGGGCCAGTTGACGTCAACGAAGACGAACTCGGCGTAGGCGGACTGCCAGAGGAGGAAGCCGGAGAGACGGGATTCCCCCGAAGTCCGGATCAGCAGATCCGGATCAGGAAGGTCCGCTGAGTACATGTGAGCGGCGAGGGCGTCGGAGTCGATATAGGACGCGACGTCCTCGGGCGGGACCCCGTCGGAGAGAAGCTCGGACACGAGGTCCTTGGCGGCGTCCACGATCTCCTGGCGACCGCCGTATCCCATCGCCACATTGAGACGCCGCGACCCTCGCGGATGAGCCTCCTCGGCGCTCTTGGCGGCTGACACCAGCTGATCAGGAAGGAGATCGAGGCTCCCGATGAACTTGATCGCCATGTCGTACTTCTCACAAAGGGCCGGCAGTCGTTCGAAGAGCTCGATCAGCACCTGAAAATAGGGCTCCAATTCGTCTTCGGGTCGGCTGCTGATGTTCTCCTTGGAGAGAACCCAGGCGGTGACGGCCGGGATCTCCAATTCGTGGGCCCATCCGAGGAATTCTTCGAAACGACGCATCCCCACCCGATACGACTCGGTGTAGGAGGGGAGTTTCTCCTCACGGGCATGGCGACGATGACCGTCGAGGACGATGCCGATATGGCGAGGCAAACGGTCCTTGTCGAGACCGTTGAGCAGGTTTCGCTCGTATATGCGGTAGAGAAGACCCAGGGCCATGACGGTCCCTAGATGCTACCGGCGACCCGAAGCGCCGCCAGTGTTGACGTCTTGGCTTACTAGTTGGCACCGATCCCCAATAGCCTGATGGCTACATGGAGCGTTTGACCCTCGGCCGCATGCAAAACCCGATCCGTGGCTTCCTCCACGGGACCGCGGCGATCGGCGCCGTAGTCGGGCTCTTCGTGTTGCTGAACCGGGCTTGGGGCAGCGTCGCCGCTGCCGTCGGGGCTCTGGTATTCGGTCTGGCGATGCTCGCCATGTACACGGTCTCCTCCCTGTATCACTCCGTCCCATGGAGCGAAAAGTGGAAGGTGCGTCTGCAAAGGGTGGATCACTCGATGATCTTCCTCCTCGTTGCGGGGACTTTCACCCCGATCGCCATCGCAACCATTGACGGGGCTGCCCTGGCGATTGTCCTCTGCCTGCTGTGGACGACTGCGCTGACCGGCATCATCCTCAAGGTGTTCCTCCCCAACGTGAAGACCTCCCTATCGGTGACGTTGCAGTTGATGATGGGATGGTCGGCCCTGATCCTGATGCCGTGGGTGCTGAGCCGGCTCGGTGTCGGGGCGGTCGTCCTGATCGCCCTCGGCGGGCTCTGCTACACGGCTGGGGCCGTGATCTTCATGTCGAAGCGCCCCAAGCTGTTCCCTCAGACGTTTTCCTACCACGAGCTATTCCATGTGCTCGTGATCGCCGGCACGGCGTTCCATTTCCTCGCCGTGTACTGGTACGCCATCCCGGCGACGGT
>DATDJH010000185.1:0-2592 GCA_036520635.1 Acidimicrobiia bacterium | reverse complement strand
GAGCTCCCTCGTCTTCGACACGATCGCCGCCGAGTCGCAGCGGCTGATCAACGAGACCTACAGCGCATTCGTGCAGGGCATGATGCCGACCATGGCACGGCCCGACGTGGACATGCTCGACGGGCTAACCACTGCGATCATCGTCGACCAGCGGCGAATGGGCGCCAACGCCCGCTCCACTGTCGGCACTGCAACCGATACCAACGCCATGCTGCGTCTCCTCTACAGCCGGCTCGGCGAGCCGCACATCGGGCCCCCGCCTGCGTTCTCGTTCAACATCCCGACCCGGACGGCGAGCGGAGCGATCACAGCCGATAAGGGCAAGGGGGAGCGGACAGTGGTCCGCAATGTCGTCTACCAGGGCGGCATGTGCCCACGCTGCGAGGGGATGGGCTCGGTCAGCGACATCGACCTCACCAAGATCTACGACGAGAGCAAGTCTCTCAACGAGGGCGCCATCACCGTGCCCGGCTACAAGGCGGGCGGCTGGTCGGTGCGCTACTTCACCGACTCTGGCTTCCTCGATCCAGACAAGCCGATCAACAAGTACACCAAGAAAGAGCTCCAAGACTTCCTCTACAAGGAGCCGGTGAAGGTCAGGATCAACGACATCAATCTGACCTACGAGGGACTGGTTCCGCAGATCCAAAAGTCCTTCCTCTCGAAGGACGTCGACACGCTCCAGCCCCACATTCGTGATTTCGTGGAACGAGCGGTTGCGTTCACCGTCTGCCCCGACTGCGATGGCACCCGGCTCAACGAGGCGGCGCGTTCGTCGAAGATCGCCGGGAACAGCATCGCCGACCTCTGTGCAATGCAGATCAGCGATCTCGCCGAGTGGATCCGAGAGCTCGGCGAGCCGTCGGCCAAGCCTTTGCTCGGCGCCCTCCAGGACACACTCGACTCCTTCGTTGACATCGGCCTCGGCTACCTGTCCCTGGACCGGCCGGCGGGCACCCTGTCGGGCGGCGAGGCACAGCGCACAAAGATGATCCGTCATCTCGGTTCTCCCCTCACCGACGTCACCTATGTCTTCGACGAGCCCACGATCGGCCTCCACCCCCATGACGTGCAACGGATGAACGACCTGCTCATGCAGCTGCGTGACAAGGGAAACACGGTGCTGGTGGTGGAGCACGAGCCGGAGACCATCGAGATCGCCGACCATGTCGTCGACCTGGGGCCACGTGCCGGGACCGGCGGAGGCGAGGTGGTGTTCGAAGGCACCGTCGATGAGTTGCGGGTAAGCGGCACACTGACCGGTAAGCACCTCGACGACCGATCATCCGTCAAGTCAGAGTTCCGAAATTCTGTGGAGAGCCTCGAGATTCGACACGCGAATCGGAACAACCTCCAGGACGTCGACGTCGACATCCCGCTCGGGGTACTCGTGGTGGTCACCGGCGTCGCCGGGTCCGGGAAGAGCTCTCTCGTCCAGGGCTCCATACCGGAGGGCGAGGGGGCGGTCTTGGTGGACCAGACCGAAATCCGCGGATCGCGGCGGAGCAACGCGGCCACCTACACCGGGATGCTCGACTCGATACGGAATGCGTTCGCAAAGGCGAACGCGGTCAAGCCCGGGCTGTTCAGCCCCAACTCCGACGGCGCCTGCCTGAACTGCAATGGTGCCGGCGTCATCTACACCGAGCTCGGCTTCATGGACACCGTCGCCACGACCTGCGAGGTGTGTGAGGGCAAGCGGTTCGGCGCCGAAGTGCTCGAGTACCAGTTGGGTGGCAAGGACATCAGTGAAGTGTTCGAGATGTCGGTCATCGAGGCCGAGAAGTTCTTCGCGGAAGGTGAGTCGAAGGTGCCGGCCGCCCACGCCATCCTGGAGCGGATGTCCGCGGTGGGTCTCGGCTATCTGAGCATCGGCCAGCCGCTGACGACGCTCTCTGGTGGCGAGCGTCAGCGGCTCAAGCTGGCGATCCACATGGCGGAGAAAGGCGGGATCTACGTGCTCGATGAGCCCACCAGCGGGCTCCACCTCGCAGATGTCGAGCATCTTCTCGGTTTACTCGACAGGCTGGTCGACTCCGGCAAATCGGTGATCGTGATCGAACACCACCAGGCGGTCATGGCGCACGCCGACTGGATTATCGACCTCGGCCCCGGTGCCGGCCACGACGGCGGCCAGGTCGTGTTCGAAGGCACCCCGGCCGACCTCGTTGCCGCTCGCTCCACCCTCACCGGCGAGCACCTCGCGGCCTACGTCGGCGCCTGAAGTCGCGGGATTCAGTTCCCAGTCGGTGTGTCACCCATTTTCCGACCTTCTTCGTCTGTCTGACGGAGGTACGCGAAAGTGACAACGACAGCAAAGAGTGCATCGGTTCGGCTCCACCCTGTTGTGAAGGGGGCGCTGCTCGGTCTCTCCTGGGGAATAGCCATGAGGGTCTGGATGCGGTTCATCACCACCAACCCTGAGTTCACCTGGACCGGAACCGGCTACATCCTGGGTGCCACGACCTTGGCTGGCATGCTGCTTGGTTTGGGCTGGGCTCGTCGCGCCAAAGCCAAAGGCAACTGGTGGCGGCTCACCGGGCTTTCGATGTTGCCATTGGGTGTTGCCGCGGGAGGGGTCATGATCCCTTC
>DATDJH010000184.1:0-2310 GCA_036520635.1 Acidimicrobiia bacterium | reverse complement strand
TGCGGGGGGTGGCGGTCGCCAGCACCGAGTCACCACGAAGGCTCTCCTCTTCGACTCTGGCGCGAAGGGCTGTCCTGATGGCGTAGGCGGTGGCGATCAAGGCGAGAATGCCCATAGCCGCCACAAAGTACGCCTCAGTGATCCCGGCCTCCCCTCCCAATTGCTCGAATATCTCCGCAAGTTGTGGGCTGTCGTTGAGGAAGCCACCGACACTGTCGGCGATTCCTCCGTACACCGCGCCGACGAAGGCGAGACCGAGTCCCCAGCCAAGCAGTGAGGGCCGATGCAGTCTCCAGGCCAGGCCCAGTGGAGATCCCAGCCGTGGTGAGGCCGAGCCCGAGCCGGGTCGGGGTTGGACAATGCCGGCTCCGACATCCCGGCGCGACGCTAACCAGAAGGCACCGGCAGTGGCTAGGAGCGCAAGCCCGGCGGAGAGCAGCAACACGGGCCACTGTTCCCCGGAGTAGGGCCGGAGCTGGGTGAACCAGCCGATGGGCGACAGCCATGAAATCCATCCCAATCCGCCTTCGGAACCTCCGTCTCCGGCCAGCCGGAGCAGAAAGGAGGCACCAACTACTCCAATGGCGATTCCTCTGGCGGCCCCGGCCCCCTGGGTGAGCTGAGCGGCAACTCCGGCCAGCCCTGCGAAGACGATTGCCACCGCGGCGTATCCCATGCCAAATGCAATCGATCCCGATGTCGGCAGGCCGAGGCCGATCAGGCCAGCGGCACACAAAGCTCCAAGTATCAGGCCGGCAGATGCGGTCACGACGAGGCTGGCCGTCAACGGGGCGTTACGGCCGACCACCGTTGCCCCCAGCAGCTCGCGTCGCCCGGTCTCATCTTCTTCCCGGGTGTGTCGGATCATGGTCAGGGCAGCCATGACACCGATCAAGACGGATCCGATGACTCCCACCCGCCAGGCGGTGAGGTTGCCGACAGACGAGCCATATATCGGTCCGAGAAAGGCGACGATTGTCGGGTTCGAGCCAATGGTGTTGACCAGCATCTGACGTTCGGCTTCGTTCGGGTAGAGGCTGATGAAGGCGCTGGCGGTGCCGATCGCCAAGGAGGCGAGCACCAGAATCCAGATCGTGAGTCTGAAGCGATCCCTTCTCAGGATGAACCGAATCAGGTGCCAGGTGCCGGTCAGTGTTGTCACGCGTCGATCTCGTCCCGGTAGTGACGCATGAACAACTCTTCCAGAGTGGGCGGCTGACTGGTCAGGCTTCGCACCCCGAGCCCCGTCAGGTGACTGAGGACGGGCCCAAGCTGCTCGGAGTCGACTTCGAAGTGGACCCGGTGGTCTTCGACCTCCAAGTCGTGGACCCCGGGAAGGTCGGCGAGCCCGGTCGGCATATCGGCCACTTCGGCCGAGATCGTGGTTCGGGTCAGATGGCGGAGCTCGGTGAGGGTGCCACTTTCCACGGTTTTCCCGGCGCGCACGATGCTCACCCGATCACAAAGCGCCTCGACCTCGGCGAGGATGTGACTCGCCAGGAGCACTGTCCTGCCTTGGTGCCTGTCTTCGTTGACACAGGCCCGGAATTCCGCCTCCATGAGCGGATCCAATCCTGCGGTCGGTTCGTCGAGGATGAGCAACTCCACGTCCGAAGCCAGGGCCGCGATCAGGGCGACCTTCTGGCGGTTCCCCTTGGAATAGGTGCGGCCCTTTTTCCGCGGATCGAGGTCAAACCGTTCCAGGAGCATGTCTTTTTTGGCAACATCCAGGCCACCCCGGAGCCGGCTGAGGAGGTCGATGACCTCGCCCCCGGTGAGATTCGGCCAGAGGTTGACGTCGCCAGGCACATAAGCGAGACGGCGATGGAGGTCGGTGGCCTCGGACCAGGGATCCCGGCCGAACAGGGTGACCTCCCCGCCATCGGCCTTGATCAGCCCGAGCAGGATGCGAATCGTGGTCGTCTTGCCGGCGCCGTTGGGGCCGAGAAATCCGTGGACCTCCCCTTCGGCGATCTCGAGATCGAGCCCGTCGAGCCCGATGGTCTGCCCGTATTTCTTGGTGAGCCCCTTGGTGGAGATGACATTTGGCATAACGCAGGCAGGCTACGCCTGCTCGTAATAGGTCTTGCGTAAAACGTATTACGTAACACGTATTACCCGCCACCATCGATACCGGTTCTCCCCTAGGTAACCTCAACCCTCCCTGAATGGGGGGTGGTGTAACCGGTAGCACGGCAGGTTTTGGTCCTGTAAGAGCGGGTTCGAGTCCTGCCCCCCCAGCGTCTCCGAGTGAGAGGTTGTCGTTGTCTCTTCATGTGATCGTGCTCGCTGCCGGGCAGGGGAAACGGA
>DATDJH010000183.1:0-10448 GCA_036520635.1 Acidimicrobiia bacterium | reverse complement strand
ACTTTTCGACGTGGAACGTCATCCCACCCTTTGGCAGATGACGTCGACCATCACCGCCCGCATGCCCGCCGATCTCGGCCTGGGTGGGCTCTTCACAGGGATCTTTCCCTCGGCTTCGGTGACTGGCGCTCCGAAGGTGTCGACCATGGGGATCATCGCCGACCTCGAGCCGGATGCGAGGGGGGTCTACTGCGGGGCGATTGGCTATCTCGAACCCGGCGGCGAAAGGGCCGAGTTCTCGGTCGCCATCCGAACCGGGGTCGTGAGCGACGGTCGATTCACCTATCACGTCGGCGGCGGGATCACCTATGACTCCCTCGCCGGAGCCGAGTACGACGAGTGCCTTTGGAAGGCCTTGGTCGTCACCGAGCCTCCCGATACGCCGGATCTTCTGGAGACGATGAGATATGAGCCTGGAGAAGGGATCCCATTGCTGGAGCGGCACGTCGCCCGACTCGCTGCCTCCGCCGCCTATTGGGGCATTCCCTTTGATCCGGTCGCCGTCGGAGATGCACTCTCGACCGTCGGCGGGCCGGTCGCCCTCAAGGTAAGGCTCGTGCTTGGGGCGTCGGGCACGGCCGAGGTCAGCTCAGAGCTCCTTCCCTCATGGGAGGAGCCGGTGGGCCTCGCGATCTGGGAGTCTCGGGTGGACCAGAGCGACCCGAGGTGGGCGCACAAACTCGACGATCGTTCCCGCTACCCGATAGGAGACGATGGAATCGAGGTCGTGATGCTCAATCTCGACGGGGAGATCACGGAGACCAACATCTCAAACCTGATGTTGCGCTTCGACCACATATGGCTAACCCCGGCCGTGTCCTCCGGGTGCCTTCCCGGAGTCCAGCGGGAGCTTGCCTTGGACCTCGGTCTCGCCAGTGAGGCGTCTCTAACGATCGAAGACATGAATCGAGCCGACGAGATCGCGGTTACCAACGCGGTCCGAGGATGGAGGAAAGCAGTTCTGATCGAATAAGTTGTGGGCGACCGATCACAGTTCAGGAGCCCCCTTTCATGCCAACCCCCCACATCTCGGCCGAGAAAGGGGATTTCGCCCCATCGATCCTCCTTCCCGGCGATCCGCTCCGGGCCAAGCACATTGCCGACACCTTTCTCGACGGCGCCAGGCAGGTGAACGCGGTCAGAAACATGCTGGGCTTCACCGGCACCTTCAACGGGGTGCCGGTCTCAGTAATGGGGACCGGGATGGGGATTCCTTCGGCGTCTATCTATGCCACTGAGTTGATCACTGAATACGGGGTGGAGCGGCTGGTCCGGGTCGGATCTTGTGGAGGCATCCTTTCCTCGGTCAAGGTCAGAGATGTGATCCTCGCCATCGGAGCCTCCACTGACTCCGGCGTCAATCGGGCTCGCTATGGGGGTATGGACTTCGCCGCCACCGCCGATTTCGGTCTGTTGATGGCTGCCTTTGACGCTGCCGCCGAAAAGGGGATCGAGGTAAAGGTGGGCAATGTCCACTCCGCTGACACCTTCTACAACCCCAACCCGGCCACCTTCGACCTGATGGAGAGGATGGGAATCCTCGCGGTGGAGATGGAAGCTGCCGGTCTCTACGGAGTGGCAGCAGAGAAGGGTGCCCGCTCGTTGACAATTGCCACCGTCTCTGACCACATCCGCACCGGCGAAGCGACCAGTCCGGAGGAGCGCGAGCAGACCTTCAACGAGATGGTGGAGATTGCCCTCGAGGCGGTCAGACGGGATGTCGGTTAGGCCTACCCTGCCAAGCCTTTATATCTTCTAAACGTGGGCTGAGCGAGATTCCCCCTTCGGTGGCTGTTGAACTGAGCCAAGAGAGACCTGGATCCAAACGGAGATGAAAGTGAAGCGACTTTTCCACGTGTTAGCAGTTGGGTTGCTGGCCACAGCGACGCTGGCCCTCCCTGCGATGGCCCAGGAGACGACGACTCCTCCACCTACCACCCTTTCGATCAACTCCCCGTTCGTCGGCGTTGCCGTTAAGCCGGGTGACAGTGCCACCTTCAAACTGACGGTTGGCGCAGTTCCAGGAGATCGGGTCGCTTTCGCCTTGGCCGGAGTCCCCGACGGATGGGATGCGGAGCTCCGTGGCGGCGGGTTTGTCGTCGACGAAGTTCAGGTCGATTCCACAGGATTCGTGTCGCTCGACCTCCAGATCGACGTCCCGGCGGAAACCGAAGAGGGCTCATACGAGATGTCGTTGACCGGCACTGGCAGCTCGGGGACCGACCGCCTCGATCTCTCGATTCGGGTCGCGGCCACAGTGGGCGGGGATGTCTCGATGACCACCGACTTCCCGAACCTCCAGGGCCCGGCCGACTCCACCTACTCCTTCGATGTGACGATCACCAACGACACTCCCCAGGACATTCAGTTCGGGCTTTCGGCGACCGGACCTGAAGGCTGGGTGTCAGAGATCAAGCCCTCAGGCGAGGCGCAGGCGTCCACGGTCACCGTGGCCGCGGGCTCAACTGGTCAGGTCACAGTGGATGTCGATCCCCCGGATGCCGCTGCGGCGGGTGACTACGCCATAACTGCAAAGGCCGAGGGTGGCGGGGTGTCCGCTGAAGTCGAGCTCGGGGTACGGATCACCGGTTCGTTCGGAATCGACATTGCGACTGCCAACGAAGCGCTGAACGTGAAGGTGAAGGGCGAGCAGGCGACCGACCTCCCGCTGGTGGTGACCAATACCGGCACCGCTCCGCTCCTCGGCGTGAACTTGACCGCGACCCCGCCACAGGGCTGGGACGTCACCTTCGATCGCGCCACCATCGACCAACTGGAGCCGGGTCAGGCCCTTCAGGTGGTTGCGACCATCACCCCATCCGGGGAAGCGATCAACGGCGACTACGCGATCACTTTCACCTCATCTGTTGCCGAGGCAACGGACAGCATCGATGTCCGCACCACGGTCGAGACCTCCGCCATCTGGGGCCTCGTGGGGATCGGCGTGATCGTGATTGCCCTCGTCGGGCTCAGCATGGTGTTCCGACGCTACGGGCGGAGGTGAGCGTGACCACACCGGTCATCGAGGTCGAGGGCCTGGTCAAGAATTACGAGGACAGGGTTGCCGTGGCCGGGATCGACTTCACGGTTTCACCGGGTGAGATCTTCGGGGTTCTCGGGCCCAACGGCGCCGGGAAGACCACGACCATCCTCATGCTGCTCGGTTTAACCGAGCCCAGCGAGGGGACGGTTCGGGTGTGCGGTCTCGATCCGGCCTATGACGCCATTGGAGTGAAACGCCGGGTCGGCTATCTGCCCGACGCCGTCGGGTTCTATGACAACCTGACCGGGCGACAGAACATGCGGTACACAGCTCGTCTCAACGAACTGGACCCCGATGCGGTCGAGGACCGGATATCGGAGCTGTTGGACGAGGTCGGCCTCGCCGAGGCGGCTGACTATCTGGTGGGCACTTACTCCCGGGGTATGCGTCAGCGTCTCGGGGTTGCCGACATCCTGGTCAAGGATCCTGATGTGGTCATCCTGGACGAGCCCACAACCGCGATCGATCCGGAAGGTGTCGTTGAGATCCTTGCCCTCATCTCACGACTGGCCCATCGTGACGGCAGGGCGGTATTGATTTCCAGCCACCTGCTCAACCAGGTGCAGCAAGTGTGTGATCGGGTCGGGATTTTCGTAGACGGGGAGATCGTCGCCCAGGGCTCGCCTGAGGAGCTCGCAGCGTCGTTGTCCGAGGGCAGTTCGGTATACGAGTTCGTAGTCGACGCCACCGAGGAGCAGGTGCGGGCTGCAGTGATCAGCGGCCTGCCCGATTTGCACGAGAAGATCGGGGTCTCTGCCATCGGCGCCGGGAGGTGGCGTGTGGTCCTCCCGGAGAGTGATATTTCAGGGGTCGTCAAGGCACTCGTAGAGGCAGACCTCAGTGTCAGGCAGATCAGAGATCTCGGCTCGAACCTCGACGAGATCTACAGGCGCTATTTCCATGAGCACGAAGGGGTGAGCGCATGACCGCTCTTGCAGAGCCGGCAAGTCTTGCAGAGCCGGCGACGGTTTGGGAGCGGCGACGACCGGGTTGGATGGATGTTGCTCGAAAGGAGATGACCGACCATCTTCTGTCAGGTCGGTTCATCGCACTGCTCTTCATCCTTGGCTTGGTCGCCCTGGGAACCGTCTATGGGGCGGCGAGCGGGCTTCGGGAGTCGGCGCAACAGTCCACCGACGCGGGTCTTCCTGCCTTCCTCCTCCTCTTCACGGTGAACGCAGACCCGATCCCATTCTCCTTCATGTCGTTTCTCGTGTTCATGCTCCCGATAGTGGGGATTGCCTACGGCTTCGACTCGATCAGCGGCGAGCGGTCGCAGGGGACCCTGCCCCGCCTGGTCTCGCAGCCCATCCATCGCGATGACGTCATCAATGGCAAGTTCGTTGCTGGTCTGGCCGTGATCGGGGTGACGCTCACGGTTGTCGTCATGATCGTGTCCGGCGTGGGGATTGTTGCCCTCGGGATTGTCCCCGACGCGAGCGACGTATTCCGACTGATCACCTGGCTCCTCGCCTCAGTCCTCTACGTTGGCGTCTGGCTGGCTATGGCAATGCTGGCCAGCGTGGTGTTTCGCAACGCTGCGACGTCGGCGATCGTCACCATCGGGATCTGGCTGGCCCTGTTGTTCTTTGCCCAGCTGATCTTCACTCTGGTGGCGAGCATCATTGCCCCCGTCGATGCGGCCGATCCGTTCACCCAACTCAGCAACGCACGGGCCGAGCAAACCTTGTCCCAGATCTCACCGGTCGTCCTCTACGACGAGGCGTCGACTGCGTTGTTGGTGCCCTTCACGCGAACCTTCCAGACTCTGTTCACCGCGGAGCAGGCGGACCGAGCCATTCCGTCGGAGCTCTCCTTCACCCAGAGCGTGCTGCTGGTCTGGCCGCAATTGGTCGCGATGCTGGCCATGACCGTGCTGTTGTTCGCGGTCGCCTACGTCAAATTCATGCGACAGGAAGTCAGGGCCTGAGGCCCAGAACCCTTACCTGAGGTACGTTGCGCCACATGTGGCGCTACGAGCGCAGAGAATCAGTCGACCTCGTATTGGACTCGGGTAATCGACTCCAGGATCGGGCTGATCACCTCTTTGATCAGGACCTGGTGATCGGGATGGTCCTGATACGCGTGCCAGTCGCTGGCTGAATCGAAGTCGGCGACTAGGGCGACCTGAGGATTGCCCGCCATGATCCCGACGTCCCGCCCGAACTCGTAGCGACGGATGAAATCCATCTTGCCTGGCATGGTGGCAAGCCCGTCGAGCACTGCCTGGATCTGATCGTCCGTCGTTCCCGGCTTGAAGCGGAGCAGGGCGGTGTGACGTAGATGACTCATGCCCGGAGTCAACCAGAGTCGGGCAAAGCCCGCGATTTCCCGGAAACAAATGCCGAGTTCGCACGGCAGGGTGTAACCACTCCTCACTACTTTTGGTCTGAAATTGGTTGCCGATCGCCGGCATCCGTCAATTGGGAGGAGATATGACCGACACGGTCGATCGGAAGCAGTCGAGTTCCGGCGGATCCGGCCTCGATGGCTACTTCAAGCTGTCAGAGCGAGGTACATCGGTAGGGACTGAGATCCGCGCCGGATTCACGACGTTCCTGGTGATGGCGTACATCATCTTCCTCAACGCAAACATCCTCGGCGAAGCCGGCTTCGATGTTCCGGCAGTGGCTGCCGGCACAGCATTGGTCGCCGGTCTGCTCTGCGTCCTGATGGGGGTGGTTGCCAACTATCCCATTGCAATGGCCGCCGGACTTGGGATCAACGCAGCTGTGGCTTTCGGCCTCGTCATCACCGATGGACTGACTCAGGCCGGAGCAATGGGCGTCATCGTGCTCGAAGGTCTGATCGTCACACTCCTGGTTGTGGTCGGTCTCCGTCAGGCGATCATGAATGCCGTACCCCTGAGCCTGAAGCGGGCGATTGGAGTCGGCATCGGGCTGTTCATCATGTTCATCGGGTTTGTCGACAGTGGATTGATCGTGCCCGGTGTGCCGATCGTCGACTTCGCGTTTCCCAATACCAACGGAGCCTGGCTGACAATCATCGGGCTCGCGATAACCGTGGTGCTCTTCGTCCGAAAAGTCCCGGGAGCGCTGGTGATCAGCATCCTGCTCACGACCGTGGTCGCGTTCATAATCGGGGTCAGCGAATTCCCTAGTGAGTTCACTGCCACACCGAGCTTTGCAACCCTCGGTGAGTTCGACCTGTCGAATGTGTTCAACCAACTCGGCTTTGTGGCGGCAGCGCTCACCATCTTCAGTTTCATGCTGACCGACTTCTTCGACACGGTGGGAACGGCCACCGGGATTGCCGAACAAGCCGGTCTCACCGATGAGGAGGGAAACATCGAGGACGTGGGCAAGGTGCTGTTCGTCGACTCCCTGGGTGCAGTTGCGGGTGGAGCGGCAGGAGTCAGCTCCAATACCAGCTACATCGAGAGTGCGGCCGGCGTCGCCGAAGGCGGTCGTACCGGCATCACGTCGATCGTTGTCGGTCTGCTGTTCCTGGTGGCCATCTTCCTCACACCGGTCGCCGGTCTGGTTCCGACTCAGGCGACGGCGCCAGTGTTGATCCTGGTTGGCTTCTTGATGAGTGGGTTGCTCAAGGGCATCGACTTCGAGGACATCGAGGAGGGCTTTCCGGCTCTGCTCGCCATCGTTCTCATGCCGTTCACCTACAAGATCACGGTCGGGATCGGTGCCGGATTCGTGATGTGGGTGTTCATCAAGTTGGTCAAAGGAAAGGCGCGCGAGGTGCACCCGCTGATGTGGGTGGTTGCCATTGCCTTCTTGATCTATTTCGGTCAGGCGGTCATAGGCCAAGCAATCTCAGCCTGAACCGAGCAAATGTCTGAGGGCGGCGCCGGGTGGGCGCCGCCCTCGACGCGTCTGGACTCAGTCGGCACGGCGTAGTTTCGGCCTCCACATGGCTCAACTCTCCGCCAAGCAGCGCGCAGAACTTCCGAATAGCGCCTTTGCCTACGTCGATTCTCAGGGCCGGCGCCTGCTGCCGATCAACGACGAGCCTCATGTGCGCAATGCCCTTTCCCGTTTCAACCAGGTCAAGTTCGAGGACGAGGCGGCCAAGGAGCGGGCCTTCAGGAAGCTGCTCACTGCGGCTACCAAATACGGGATTGCTCCCATCGGATTCGTGGCCCGGCAGTTGAGGGAGGCTGCGGCGGGGGAGAGCCCGGCGGAGCTTCCATCGGGCCCAGTCACACTCCTCCTTAGCGACATCGAAGGGTCGACGGGATTGGTCCATCGGCTCGGCGAGGCTTATCCAGAGCTGCTGGCCATGGTGCAGGGGGTCATCCGCGAGGCAGTCGACTCCCATCGTGGTTATGAGGTCGATGCGAGGGCCGACGAGTTCTTCGCCGCATTCGCCAACGCTGCGGACGCCGTTAGGGCGGCCCTCGCCATCCAGCGTTCGCTGCGAGATCTCCAGTCGGGTGAGAAGCCTTCAGCTCGGGTTCGGATCGGTGTTCACAGTGGGAGCCCGGCTCGCACCGAGACGGGCTATGTGGGACTGCCCGTCAACACTGCGGCTCGTGTCTGCAATGCCGGTCACGGAGGGCAGATTCTGATTTCGGGGACGACCCGCGACGAGCTGAGCACGCCTGGGGTTGACCTTGTCGGGCTTGGCGCCTTCGACCTACGTGGTTTGCCCCGTCCTGTGGAGTTGTTTCAGGTGACCGTTCCCGACTTACCCCAGGAGTTCCCGCCGCCCCGGGTCTAGGTCAAAGGGCTCGCATCCGATTGCCGCGTGCGTTGTGCTCGACTTCGGCCAGGCCGAGCGCCTCGAGCACGGGTGGGACGTAGTTGCCCACCCTGCCCCGGAGGCCCTTCTTCAAGCCGTACCAACCACCGATCGGGTTGTCTCCCGACCTGGCCCAGGCTTCGACCGTGCCGTCTGCGGCGGGTTTCTGCTCATCGGCGTTGCCCAGGGGAACCCAATCTCCCTCGTCCTTGAGCATTTGATGGAGGTCGTCGATGATCCGCAGGTCGTAGAACAGGACCGTGCTGCCGACGGTGCAAACCAGGACCGGCGGGTCGTGAGCCTCGTCCCGGTGCATCAAGATCTCAGATCCAAGGCTGGGGGTTTTCAGCACCCACGGGTCGCTCTCGGTCCCGCTCCCGGTGAATGGTGCCGCCGTCACCAAATCGACACTACTCGGCGATAATCCCGCGATGTCGTTCGTGACCCGCAGGGTCTTCACCGCAGTAGCCGCAGGCTCAATCCTCCTCGCGGCGCTGCCACTCCCCGCCGGTGCCACTGCGGCATCAGGGCTCTTCACCGATGATGATGGCCATCCCGGCGAGGTCTATCTCGAGTGGCTTGCCGATTTGGGTGTGGTCCAGGGATGCAACCCACCGGCCAACACCCGCATCTGCCCCGACCGCACTCTGAACCGGGCCGAGGCAGCCAAGATCCTGGTGGGAGCAGGGCAAAGGTCCGGGTTTCTTCCACCAATTCCGGCCTCCCTGCCCGACAGATTCAGCGATGACAATGACCTCTGGAGTGGCAGTGCCTCGCGACTCGCCAACTTCCTCGCCTATCTCGGGGTGATCTCGGGCTGTGATCCACCTGCGAACCGGCTTTTCTGCCCTTCTCAGGAATTGACCCGCGGCCAGGTGGCCAAGATGCTGGTCGGGGTCTTCGATCTCACGGCGCCCCTGTCTTTCGCTTCACCCTGGACGGACACCGCGGGTCGCTTTTACGCAGAGTCGGCACGGATCGCTGCCTACCACGGGTTGTGGGATTCGAGCCTGGGGCGTTTCGATGGTGGCGAATCGATCTCGAGAGCCGATTTCGCCAGGGCTGTGGTTCTATCCGCTACGGGCGATGACCTCTGTCCTGTCACCCCATTCACCGCCAAACGGGTCGACTCGCTTCGTCGGCGGTTCCCGGGCCAGATCTTCACCGCCTATGCCTACGACACCCGCACCGGCTGCGCCTACTGGATGCACCAGGAGAATCGTCTCCGCACCGCATCTGTATTCAAGGTGATGGTGATGGCAGGGACGCTTCTCGAGGCCCAGCAGGACGGGCGGGCGGTCTCCTCCTGGGAGTGGAGTCAGCTGGTGCCAATGATCACGCAGTCGGCCAACAACCCGGTTCGCGCTCTGTGGAGGCACTTCGGGGGATCCCCATGGTTTCAACGCCAGGCTGACATCTATGGGTTGAGTCAGACGTCCCCGGTCGGTGACACCGGCGGGGTGTGGGGTCGCACCACCACCTCGGCCAAGGATCAGGCCGACCTGTTGCGGCAGGTCTTGCGCGGCGAGTGGGGCCCGCTCGAGGAGCAATATCGTCTGAAGGCTTGGGATCTGATGACTTCGGTTGTCTCCGCCCAAACCTGGGGGGTCACCGAGGGCGTTCCCTCTGGTTGGACTGTGGCTCAGAAGAATGGGTTCGCGGGGCATATCGCCAACTCGGTCGGGTTCGTACGGCAACCCGGAGGTGACGACGGGTACGTGATCGCCGTCCTGAGCAACGGCTGGTCCGACTGGCACAAGGGCGTCCCGGTCGTGAGCGAGATTTCGGGCTGGGTTTCTGGGAGGCTTGCCTCGTGAGAAACGAACGACTACATGCCTGACCTCGAAGCAAGCCTGTTCGTCATATTCGGTGGAACGGGTGACCTCGCCGAGCGCAAGCTGATCCCATCTCTATACCGGGCGCTGGCTGCCCAGGACGCTGCCGACCGATCGGTGGTGCTGGGTGTCTCCCGGCACGACATAGGAGATGAGGCTTACCGGAGTTGGGCCGAGAGGGTGTTGGAAGCGAGCGGCGCCGCTGATAAGCCGGCGAGGCAATGGTGTCAGGCCAACTTCTATCACCATGCAGTCGAAGGAAGCGGTGCCGGGTATCCAGAGCTGCGGAAGCGAATCGAGGCCATCGAGACGGAGCGAGGCCTCCCCGGAAACCGGGTGCTCTACCTTGCGACCCCACCCCAAGCCTTCGTTCCGACCATCGAGGGGTTGGGCGGCTCGAGTCTCAACGAAAGCGACGGTTGGACCAAGATCGTGCTCGAAAAGCCCTTCGGCACCGACCTGGAGACAGCCCGCGAGCTCAATCGCCTTGTCCAGTCGCATTTCGACGAATCCCAGATCTATCGCATCGACCACTACCTGGGCAAAGCGACCGTTCAGAATCTCCTGGCCTTCCGCTTCACCAACCCGATGTTCGAACGGCTGTGGAATCGGGATCGCGTCGAGCATGTCGAGATCACAGTCTCCGAGACGCTCGGCATCGGAAGCAGAGCCGACTATTACGACCGCGCGGGTGCGGTGCGAGACATCGTTCAGAACCACATGACCCAGTTGTTGGCCCTCGTCGCAATGGAGCCACCGAATGTCTTCGAGGCCGATCGGATCCGTGACGAGAAGGTCAAAGTGATGAAGGCAATCGCCCCGGTCGCGGCCGATGACTTCGTGGTCGCCCA
>DATDJH010000182.1:0-3393 GCA_036520635.1 Acidimicrobiia bacterium | reverse complement strand
GTCGTATCTCCGCCGGCGGTGGTGGACGACCCACCCGCCGTGGTTGTGGTGTCACCGCTACCGCTATCGCCACAGGCCGCCAGGACCAGTGCCAATGCTGCCAGTGCGGCAAACACCCGCATAAAGCGTTTCACGCAGTATTCCTCCATGTTGTTTATTGACGGCAGGGAAGCCCTGCCCAACACGGAGGTTAGTGATAGTCGTCAGGGAGGGCGAGGCGAAGAGGGGTCGGCTTGACCCAGTAAATCCAAGGAATCGAGACCACCGTGATCACAAGCTTGAAGATGACATTCACCCAAAAGATGGTCCACGCCACCTCGGCTGGGAAGACCCCAAACAGCGTCGCCAGCCCCACGAAAACGGCGGAGTCCACAGGGATTGATATCGAGTTGGAGAAGAGCACCCGACCCCATTGCTTTTCATCGCCGAAGCGGGCGACCCAGCGGCTGTACGCCGCGGTGTCGATCAGCTCTGAGATCACCTCGGCAACGATCGATGCGACGACGATTCCCCAGACCGGCGACAGCACCTGCCCGAACTCGACCTGGGGCCCGGTGACCGGATCCGGGGGCAATCTCGAGGTGAGCCAGAAGAACCCGGCCATGGCGACGTTGATAGCCGCCGCCAGGAAGATGAGGGTGCGCGCGGCCGCCCTGCCCCCGATCTTGTGCACCAGGTCGCGCAGGGTGAACGTGAAGGGGTAGATCAAGGTCCCCGCATCGACGGCGTAGCCCCATGCGGAGATGATTCTCAGGCTGCCGATGTCGGCCAGCATCTGTGCCGCGACGTAGGCGCCGCTCACGATAAGGAGTGCCCGGTAGGGCGACGCCGGCCTGTTCACAGCTGACCAATCACGCTCGGGCCATGATGCCAGCCTCGCATCAACGGTCCGGGCGAGAATGATGTTGTGGGATTCGTGGCAACAGTCGCTCGTCTCGCAGACGAGACCCCGACTGACAGAAACCGTGTCGTGGACGCTCTGCGCGCCGGCTCGATCCTGGTGGTCGTGTTCGGCCACTGGCTGATGGCAGCCATCACGGTCGACAACGGAAGTCTGGTGCCCAATCACCTTCTGGTCTTAGCGGAGTGGACCCATCCGCTGACCTGGTTGCTGCAGGTGATGCCGATCTTCTTCTTTGTGGGCGGATACGCCAATGCCCTCTCCTGGCGGTCCGCAAGGCGGAGGGGCGAAGGCTATGCCAGCTGGCTCCGTTCGCGACTGCGGCGTCTGGCGATACCGGTGATTCCCGTGCTTCTCTTTTGGACGACCTTCGGTTGGCTAGCCCTCAAACTGGGACTCGCTTGGGAGACCCTGCAGCTCGCGTCCCAGGTGGCCCTGGTCCCCACCTGGTTCCTTGCGGCTTACGTCGTCATCGTCACCATCGCCCCACCCCTGCTGGCCCTGTGGGACCGCATCGGGATCTGGTCAATCGTCGCCGGGCTCGCCCTGGCTGGGCTTTGCGACCTGCTGTCGATCGCCGGCGGCGTTATCCCGGTGGGCTTCCTCAACTACGTATTCGTGTGGGGGACGGTCCACCAGCTGGGTTACGCCTGGCTCGATGGGAAGCTCGACGGCATGCCAAAACGCGTCGGGCTTATGTTGGTCGGCTTCCTGACAACTCTGATCCTGGTGTGGGCCGGCCCCTACCCGGTTGCAATGGTGGGGCTCGACACGGCCGAGGTGACCAACAGCTACCCGCCTCGAGTCACGCTCGCCTTCCTCGGGCTGTTCCAGGTCGGTCTGGTCCTGATTCTCGAAGGCCCGCTCCGCCGGTGGCTGAGCCGTCCCCGTGCCTGGCGATTCGTCGTCGGGGTGAATCTCCAGATCATGACGCTCTATCTCTGGCACCTGACGGCGATGGTGCTGGTCATCGGAGTCTCGCTGTTGCTCGGAGGATTCGGCCTGGGGATGGAGCCCCTCTCAGCCGCGTGGTGGCTGACGAGGCCCATCTGGTTTGCGACTCTTGGGCTGGTGACCATTGGCCTGATTGCGATATTCGGCCGCTTCGAGCGGCCCGCCCCCGATCCCCGACCTGCTCCACCGGCCTGGCGGCCGATATTGGCCGTGCTCTCGATATGTGCCGGGCTCGGATTGCTGGCCGCCATCGGAATCGCAGACGATGAAGGCCTCAACGGATTGGTGCTGTCGCTACCGGTTATCGGGGTCATCCTCGGCGGAATCGTCCAACTGCCGAAGTTTGGCGCTACCAGTAGTTGATCACTGGACGATCTGGATCAGTTCCTCGTTGAACTCGTAGTAACCGACCAGGGTCGGATCGGTCACGCCAGCCCACTCCCAATGCCAGGGCTCCCTCGTGCTCATGTCACACCAGGCCCACCGGGGGTGAACCCAGCCAAACCGATATGCATTGCCCTGCATCCAACGCAAGGCGCGATCGTTGCAACCGAGCACGCCGTACCCGTCCCCAAAGTCCACTGCGCGCCCCCAGCCATGGTTGGAGAGCCCGGGAGGTGCTGTGGGCGGGCCGGTGCATTTGCGGACTGTCCTTGTGCCGGTCTGTGCCCGCTCCCCGGTCATGGGGTCCACGGAGTACACATCGACCTCGGTTTTCGGGCAACGCTTGTTGTAGGCGGCTTTCTGGAGGTTGTAAGACCGGTAGCAGTCGACGGGACGGAGCTTGATCCCGTCCGCCTCCGCAGCCTCGAGCAGCAGGGCATACATGTAGGCCGCGTCACGCTCCAGGGTGCAGCCCCGATAGGTCATGAGACGGGCGTTGTCCATGTCGCCGTTGACATAGCCGTCGACCTCGAGATCGAGGTGGTAGGCCTGGTCACCGGCGGGCACATATTCGGACTGGGAGCCGGGTTCGATCGCCGATTGGGCGTACTGGGAAGAGGCACCTGGGGCCAGCGCGGCGAGGAGCGACAGTATTGCGAGAGCTGTGGACATATCTATTGGGAGTTATCCAATAGATCGGCCCGAGTCCAGGGCCGCTTTAGCCTTCAGTCCTGGCCGGCCATCTCCACTGGTGGCGTGTTTGGCGTGGTCACTGCCTCGAAGTTGAGCTCGTCGTTCTCACTGTCGAGAGAAACCATGATCGTGACCCCAGCCTTAAACTCGCCGAGCAGGACCCGCTCGGACAACGGGTCCTCGAGGAGTCGCTGGATGGCGCGGCGCAGCGGCCGAGCCCCGAGCTCGGGGTCGTAACCCCTGGTCCCGAGAAACTCCTTGGCGTCGTCCGTGAGCACGAGGTCGAGATGCTGGCTGGTGAGCTGGTCGGTGACCCTCAACAGCATGAGATCGACGATCGCCTTGAGCTCGTCCATGCTGAGCTCGTGGAAGACGATGATCTCGTCGAGACGGTTGATGAACTCGGGCCGGAAGTGCTTCTTGAGCTCCTCGGTGACCCGGCCCTTCATGTACTCGTAGGA
>DATDJH010000181.1:0-9805 GCA_036520635.1 Acidimicrobiia bacterium | reverse complement strand
GGTGTCCTTCTCCGAGAGGAGAGGTGGGGTATCCAGAGGCCATTCGATTCCGACCTCCGGATCGTCCCATCTCAGACCGCGCTCGGAAGCCCGCGAGTAGTGGGCGGTCGACTTGTAATGGACTTCGGCCCAGTCCGAGGTGATGGCGAAACCGTGGGCCATGCCCGCCGGAATCCAAAGCTGCTTGTGGTTGGCTTCCGAGAGCTCGATGCCGAACCATCCACCGAATGTCGGTGATGAGCGGCGGAGGTCGACCGCGACATCGAACACCGATCCGCGCGCCGTTCTCACCAGTTTGCCTTGGGCGTCGGGAGGGATCTGATAGTGCAGGCCGCGCAGCACGCCGCGTCTCGAGCCCGACACGGTGTCCTGGACGAACTCGGGGCTCAGGCCAGTTGTCTCCTCGAAGACGCGACGGTTCCAACTCTCGACGACGAAGCCTCGATGGTCTTCGAAGATTTCCGGCTCGAGAATGAGCAAGCCGGAGAGGGAGGTCGCCGTGGCTTGCATCGCGGCGCAGGGTACCGGTGGGGTAAATCGAGTTGCCTGCTCACGATAATTACTGTCTCACCGACGTGATGACACCTTGAAGGCCGGTGTGCGGGTTGCGGTGCTGGGAGCCGGGCTACAAGGCAGTTGTCTGGCGATGGACCTGGCCAGTACCGGCTTTCTGGTGGATCTCTTCGACAGGAATCCCGCGTGCATGACCCAGGCATCCCTCCACAACGAGGGCAAGGTCCACCTCGGATATGTATACGGCAACGACCCGAGCCTGCGCTCGGCGAGAGCGATGGTGGAGGGGGCCGCCACGTTCGGGCCGCTTCTCGAGCGCTGGCTCGAAATCCCGATGTCGCGACTCGGACGGTCCGCCGAGTTCAACTACGCAGTGCACCGGGACAGCCTCCTTTCCCCGGCCGATTTCGAGGTCCACCTCCGTCGTACCCACGAAATCGTCGTCGGGCGCATTGCCCCAGGTGACTACTTCGGGCTCGACCTCCACCAGCCACCGCGCCGGCTTCGAGCGCCCGAACTCGAGAATGACTACGACCCGCAGGTGGTGCAGACGGTGCACCGAACCAGCGAGGTCAGCATCGACCCCAGAGTTCTGGCCCAGACAGTTCGTGATCGGATCGCTGCCGATCATCGCATCACCCAGGTGCTCGATACCGAAGTGGTCGGCGTCGGCCTTGCCGACGACCGGATCACAGTCGAGTTCATCGATCGCGGAACTCCCGCTGTTGCCGACTACGAGTATGTGGTGAATGCCCTTTGGGACGGTCGGCTGGTCGTGGATGCCTCCGCCGGCCTGGTTCCGCCCAACCCCTGGCTGTTTCGGGTGAAGCATTTCCTGATGTTGCAGTCCGCAACCGCACGGCTGCCTTCCACAACGATCGTGCTCGGCCCGTTTGGGGACATCGTCGATTACGGCCAGGGAGCCTTCTACCTCTCGTGGTATCCGAGTGGCTTGCAGGGGTCATCCTCGGGCTTGGAAGTCCCGGAATCGCTGCGGAGCTTGCCCGGTGAAGCCTCGCATGAGATGAGGGCAGGAATCGTCGCTGGCCTCGCCTCGATCACGCCCAGGCTGTTGGAAGTTCCGGTTTCCGACATGGACGCTGCTGAGCTGTCCGGAGGTGTCATCTTTGCCTGGGGTGAAACCGACATCGACGACCCCTCAAGCGGCCTACACAGTCGATTTGAAACCGGGCCAATGTCGGTCGGCCGATACCACAGCGTGGACACCGGCAAACTGACCACTGCCCCGCTGTTTGCTCAAAGGGTGGGCGACAGGCTGCGGGCCGCCCAGTGAATTCCACGGTGACAATCGGGATCCCGGTTTATCACGGTGAGGAGTTCTTGAAGGAAACCGTCGACTCGCTGCTCGCCCAGACCTTTTCGGCATGGCGCGCCGCATTCTCGATCGACGGCCCGGACCTGGCCTCAGAGGACGTTTGTCGCCAGTACCTGGCGGATCCGCGTTTCAGTCTCACGATCCAGCCCGAGCGGCTCGGATGGGTGCGCAACATCAGTTGGCTACAGCGCCAGGCTGACACTGAGTTCTGGTGCTACCAACAACAGGACGACCTGCTCCATCCGTCGTACCTCGAGATGCTGATCGAGGAGGCCAATCGCCGACCCGGCGCCGCCGTCGTCTATTGCGATATCGAGACCTTCGGAGACCGCACCCAGCGCTTCGAAGGAGAGTCCGTCGTTGGCAGCCCATTGAACCGTCAGCTCAGCCTCCTCACCGACCATTTCGCCGGTGTGGCCTTCCGGGGCCTGACCCGGGTCAGTGCCCTGGTCGAGACTGGCGGCGGGCTGGTCGAGAACGATGTAGACAATTTCGCCGCGGAGACAGTCTGGATCGCCACCATGGCCACCTGGGGTGACTTGGTCCGGGTGCCCGCCACTCTTTACCGCAAGCGCTATCACGCCAACAACGCTCACGCAGTTTGGTTGTCATGGGACAGGTCTCAGCGGGTGCACGCGTGGACCACCCACTGTCACGACATCCTCGAAGTGGCGATGCGGATCGCGGAGTCGCGGGCCGAATGCTGGCTGCTGTGGATGACGACCCTGAATCGTCTGACGGCCTCGCGGGCCACCTCCTACCTGCCTTGGGCCGATCTGGCGGATGAGGACAGGGCCGCCATGATCGACGAACTGTTGGAGCGCACCCGGCGACTTGCCCGGATCGATCTCGACACGCTGCTCGGGGCGAGTTGGCGGGTCATAGGCCGTCGCTCGCACCAGTTCATCGCTGCCGGCGTCTGAGAGCGGTTCCTACAACTCGTCCAGGTATGGCGTGAGCAGGCGTCCCCCTCCAGCCCGGAAGTGATGCTCCCGTTCGGCGATCTCACTCGCGTGGTTCCATGCCAGGACCAAGAGAATGTCGGGCCCTATCTCTTCCAAAGCCCCCGGCGGGAGGATGGGCTGATGGGTGCCGGGCATGTGGAGCCCTTGCTTTGCCGGCGTCGAGTCCAGCACCACTGAGAGCAATTCAGGGCCGATCCTGCACGAATTGAGGAGCACGCTTCCCTTTGCCGGTGCTCCATAGCCGATGACTGTCCGCCCTTCACTGCCTTGCTCTTCTAGCCACGAGCGCAATGCACGTTGGTGACCGGTGACCATGTCGGGGAGCGGGGCATAGGTCCGCCTGTCAGCCAGGCGCTTGGCGGTTTCGGCCTCGATCAGGTCATCGATCGATGGTGCCGTGACGTCGCCGTGGACCACTGTGCATCGAATGCTCCCACCGTGAACGGGAACGAACTCGACCTCACGCAGACCGAGCCCGAAACGAGTGAAGAGATGTCGAAGGGGAGCGACCGCGAAGTAGGACAGATGCTCGTGGTAGATGGTGTCCCATTCCAACCGATCGAGCATGGCACCGAGATAGGGGATCTCAATGACGAAAGCGCCATCGTCGCCCAACAATGCCTTGACTCCACGGCAAACATCGTCGAGGTCGTCGATGTGGCCGAGCACGTTGCATCCCACAATCAGATCGGCCTGTCCATGAGTCTCGACGATTCTCGTGGCCAGGTCTTCTGTGAAGAACTCGTCGATGGTCGGAACGCCGGTGGCGGTAGCGATTTCGGAGAGGTTGCGTGAGGGGTCGACTCCAAGGATGCGGAGGTCGCGACCGGCCAAGCTTCTCAGTGCTGTTCCATCATTCGAGCCGATTTCAACGACGAGGCCCTTGGGTCGTGTGAACGCGTCGGCCATCCCGTTCATCAGCTTCGAGAAATGCTCGGTCATCCGCACCGAGCTCGAGGTGAAGAACAGATAGGACCGAAACAACAGGTCGGGAGGAACGACATGCCCGAGTTGCACCATTCCGCAGACCTCGCAAAGGCGTAGGGAGAGGGGGAATCGGGGCTCAGGCGCATCGAGGTCTTCAGGTCGGAGGTACGCATTGGCCGCAGGGAGCTCGCCGAGAGATAGAACCTCGACCAAATCGTCGGAGGCGCAAACCCGACATCTCAACCGCTCCCACGATGCGCTGGAATCGGCCTCCAAGGGGCCGGGGTGGATCATGGGGCCCGTCGCAGGAATCCGCCGGGGTTCCAGGTGATCAGAAATTTCTCACGAGACTCGTCAACGGTGAAGTCGGGACGCTCGGGGAGGAACGAGGTGACCGCCTCCGCAGGGCCAGGCCCGAATGAGGGCAGTACCGGGTGGCCGTTGATGTTGGTGTCCTCGACGATGAGGTAGGACCCGGGAGTGACCACGTCTCCCCAAAGCCGAAGTTCGGCGAGAACATGGTCGGCGGTGTGGTCTGAGTCAAGAATCACCATCACCGGCTCGTTCGCAGGAATCTGACCAAGCACGAGGTCACGGATCGCGGGGTCGGCGGAGGAGCCGATGAGTTTGGTTAGGCGTGAATGTTCAACCTCGACAGCGCGGTCCGCGATGTCGATGGTGAACACCTGTCCGTGTCCGAGGGTCTCGCAGAGGTCGGCGAGGAAGAGGGCGCTTCCGCCGAATCCGGTTCCGGTCTCAACAACGACACCGGGTTGGACCTCAGTGATGATCTCCTGATACACCCAAAGGTCGAGAGGGCATTTCCAGGTTGTGATCCCGCGATAGGTGGTCGCTTTCCATATCGCTGGGTCGGAGTGGTAGTAGAGGCGTTGGACTTGATCGACGATGGCCTTCTTTAGCCCCGCCGACGCGACAACCTCACCTGTCTCCTGATCCCAGAGCCCACTCAGGCCCTCCGCCACCTCGTCAACAGATCGAACACGAGATCGACGCGACATTGCAGCCACGTCATCTGACCTCATGTGCGAGGTCGGCTTCGAGAGCGGCGAAAAAGCGGTCTGCGTCATCAACCACCTGCTTCGAAAGCGTCTCGTCGAAGGTTGGATCCATGCTCCGATTGTTAGCTATCCAGTCGACGAACAAACGATTCGACATCATTCGTTCTGGCATGAGGGCAATCGTGTGAGGGTCGATCACACCCCTGTCGATAAGGCGTTGCATTGCCGCGGCCAGGGTCGTCCCGAAGTAGCGGGATAGGCGGGTGCGGCCGCCACTCATGAACTCTTCCTCCATCCGCCCCAAGGACTCGGCGTGCTTTTCCACCGGTGATTGGGTGCGATGAACGATCGTCGTCGTGTTCCGATAGAAGACTTGCGAGCCGGCAAACGCCTCGATGAGGACGCATGCCCTGGCATACAAGGTGAGCTCCAAGTATGGCGAGGGGTCAACCGCTATGAATGGCTCCCTTTTCACCACGATTGGGCCTGCAAAGCCGAACGTCGAGAGGAGGCCTTGTTCGCCTGCGGCCTCGACGAGCGTGGGGAAGAGGTGGGCTTCGCCTGGAGCCAGTTCGATCGGAATCGAGCCGGCCACGTCGGCGCGGGGAGACCCGTCGAGATTGATCCGGCGTTTCCCATAGAGCAGGACGGGAGCGTCAGTTCCATTTATGTCGTCGAGAATCGTTCCGAGCGCACCCCTTTCCAACAGGTCGTCATTGCCGACGACCATTAGATACTCGCCCCGGCAGGGCTCGGCGGCGGCCATCACATTGCGCTCCAGACCGACATTCGACGGCTGGATCCGAAGCGAAGCGAATGTGTGCTCCTCCACGAACGCAAGTGCGACTTCCAGCGTTTCCGGGTCTGGGGATGCGTCGTCGGTGATGCAGAGCTCGACGAGCCCCTCCGGGCAAGCGGCTACCTCGTTGGCGATGCTCGTCAGGAGCTCGGCCAGCGCCCGCGGGCGGTTGAAAGACGGTATGGCGATGCTGAGTAATGGCGATGCCACCCGCGGCGTCGCCGCGAGGCGAAGGCGATCTTCCTCGGTCCGTGCAGCGAGATTTCGTTTCGCCAGCTTGTCGGTGAGAGCGCGGGTGGTCACCAAACCGGTGCGGGTGACGTCGTGGGCCGTTTCGAGATTGGCAACCTCTTTTCGGACCTCGGCGATTTCACCGGAGAGCGAAGCGGATTCGGCGCCAAGCGCCGTGATCTTGTCCTTGATCGCCGGTGTCTCTGCGCGAAGGTCATTGATTCGGGGCTCCATCGAGGCAACCCTTGTCTCCAGTGACCCGGTCCTGGCGCGGAGACGGTCGACACCGGCTTTGAGACGAGCGACAGACCTTTCAGATCGTGCGGCGGTCCTGTTGAGGGTGTCCACCGACGACCTTGTCTCCAACACGGCCTTTGCGATCACCAGGTTGGCGACCGCTACGACTCCAGCCCCGAGTGCGACGACGAACTCTTGCCCGGCCGCCGCACCAAGCACGACCCCGGTCCAGCCGACGGCCATCAAGGTGAGCAAGGCGACCCGCCCCCGGCGAGCGGCGAGCCATTGGCTGGCCCTCATGAGGACTTGACCAACCGACTAACGACGTCCGCTGATCTCACCTCGCTTCGCCTTGCTGGATCGATGTCGATGTGGGCTGCGAAAAATGGCTCGATTCTCGATCGGTACTCGGCCTGTGATGAGTTGGCTTCCTTGATGGCACGGGCGAGGCCATCGGCGGAGTTGGTGATGTGGAAGCCTTCCATCGGATCGGCGAATGTCCGGACCGTCTCGCCATGCGGGTTGTGATAGACGAAAGGCACTCCTCGGGCCATTGCCTCGAGGGGCATTGTGCTGAAGCGGCTAATGAGCACCGAGGTGTGGGGAAGAAGGCGCGAAGCCGAGATCGAGGTGACCCGGCCGGAGTCGATTCGGGACTTCTCCGCCGGATGGGTCGAGATCACGTAGGGGATCCCTGCCAGGTCGCAGCCTTGGACCGCAGTGTCGAGCCAGAGCTTGCGGTCGGCGGTTCGCACCCCGTACACGAAGTTCAGATTGATCAGCGCCAAAGGGTCGGGGACTGCGACCGGAGGAGCCCACCAAAGGCGCTCGAGCCTCGTGCTTCCCACGATCTCGGTGTCAGAACCGGCGAGAGATTCGGCGTCGAACTGGCCCTGGCACAAGACCAGGTCGAGGTTTCGATAGGGCCGTCGCTCCTCCGGAGTGTCCGCGTCCCAGAAGTCCTGGGCACCCTCCACCTTGCCGATCGTCGCCAGGCCGAGCTCCCGGCAGCGATCGACCCAAGGGCCAAGGCTCCCGGTGTCCTTCATCACCAGAACCGCGGAGACCTGATCGGCGATGTCGTCGGGGTTGGGAAGCTCGAACACCTCGAGGTCCTCTGACGCCAGGCCCTGCCAGGTGCGAGTCCAAGGCGACTGGCCAATGGCGACCCGGGTCGGAATGCCTCGGCGCTCCAGCTCCCTGGCGAGGGGTGTCACCTCGGCCAGGTGGTAGTCGGCAGCGGGCACGAGGAGCACAGGTTTCGGCGACGTCGCTGTCCGGGTCCAAGGGAGGGTGGTTGGGTTCCATGCTCGGCGTGTTTCGTCGGCCACTACCTGCTCGATCAGGGCTAGGCGTGGATCGGCGCCGCCGTTTCCGGCAGCAGGACGCTCCCTGAGGACGGCAACGGCCGTCAAGAAGACTCCCACGACCACGGTTGCTCCGCGAAGCCAAGGGTCGAGGTCCTCCCAGGAGGTGACCAGGACGCCGGCCCAGATTGCCGCGAAAAGGGCGATGAATAGGCGGGGTCGACTGAGAGATGGCATGGCGAACGAGGAAACGGTAACCCGCCTCAGGGTGGCTGAACCGGATCCAACAGCTTGGTTTGGAATTCAAGTGATTCGGGTAGGCGTCCGATAGGAGGTTCAAGTTTGGTGAATTTGTGCGTCGTCTGATTGTGCTGGTGTCAGCCTTGGTCACACTTGTGGCCTTTGCTGCGCCTGCCGTGGCGGCCACTTTCGATCCGACCCAAATCGCCTTGCCTCTGGACGGCACCCACCGCATCACGGACTCCTTCGGTGACTGTCGAGGGACCAATTGCTCCCGGCGTCATGAAGGTGTCGACATCATGGCTGCCAAGGGAATCCCCGTTCTGGCCGCGGCCGATGGTGTGGTCGACTGGGTCCCCACCGCGTGTTGTGGCCTCGGCATCGACCACGGGAATGGGTGGCAAACCCGATACATCCACCTCAACAACGACACGCAGAACCCCGACGGCTCCTACAGCGACGATGGCAAGGCATGGGGGATCGCTCCCGGGATCGTCGACGGGACAGCGGTCACCAAGGGCCAGGTGATTGGCTGGGTGGGGGATTCGGGCAACGCCGAAGCTGGCTCTTCTCACCTCCACTTCGAGATTCGACAGAATGGCGTCGCCATCGATCCCTACCCCTACCTGATCAAGGCTGAAGGGAACTGGGTCGGTCAATTCAACGATGATGAGACCTCGGTCCATCAGGCGAACATCGACAAGATCTTTGTGGCCGGGATCACAGTCGGGTGCAACCCGCCGCTGAACACCAAGTTCTGCCCACAGCGCAATATCACTCGCGGCGAGATGGCAGCCTTCATCGCCAGGGCACTCCACCTCACACAGATGACAGGTACCCCTGCGTACGACGACGTCGATGGTCACCTGTTCGAGATCGCCATCGACAAGATTCAGATGGCCGGGATCGGATTTGGATGTGACGAGAACAGCTTCTGCCCGGATCGGCCCTTGGAACGTGACGAGATGGCCGAGCTGTTGGTGCGCGCTTTCCAGTACGAGAACCCGGATGCGACAGACTTCTTCACTGATGACAGTGGCAACCAGTTCGAGACTTCGATCAACAAGCTGGCGAATGCCGGGATAACCGTCGGATGCAACCCGCCCGCAAACGACAACTTCTGCCCTGACCGTCAGCTCTCCCGCGGTGAGATGGCCACCTTCTTTGTGAGAGCGCTCGGGCTCTAGGAAGCCCCCTTGTCCAGCTCGTAGTAGGTGGCGATGATTTCCATCCGCTTCTCCCGGTAGGCGGCACTCGATCCCGGGAGAAGATGTTCTATCGGAGTTCCCAGATCGAGGTCCTCTCTTCGCAACGACTCGGTGACGGCGAGCGGCAACGGATCCAGACCGGTCGAAGGCTGTGGGGTCTGCACCACGCGCACTTTGGTCTTGGCCCTGATTGGGGAGGGCTCCCTTCCCATCAGCCTCTTCAGTGAGTTGGTTCGTTCCTCTCCGAGAGCACCTTTCAGCGATTCCTTGCCAACCTGGACTTGCTGGGAGACGACCACTCGCGGGCTTCGGCGCCGTCTGGTGAAGCCGTCGCCAATACTCAAGGTCAGGGCTGCGGTTTCTGCCGCGCCGTTGATGGTGGACCGCGTGGCGATGCCCCGGGCAGCCAACTCCTTGCGGGTGCTGCGGTCCAGCAGCCGCCGAAGCGCAGGTTCGACTTCTTGGGGCTTGTTGTCACGGGCCTGAAGGCCGAGGCCCAATCCTTCGATACTGCGGGCCCTTGCTTCCTGGTCGTCGGTTCGGGTTGAGGTGTTGGCCACGAACAGCGACGGCACTCCGGCGGGTATCAATTCGTGGACGGCGTTGTATCCGGCGGAGCTGACGGCCAGGTCGAAGGCGGCGAGGTATCCGGCCTGGGGATAGACATCACGGATCTCGCTCACACGGTCGGCTCCCACGATCTCGACAGCGTTGCGGGCCACCGCCGGCCTGGTCACTGCGATGTGGAGGTCACTTTCCTCGATGAGGGTCCTAAGCGTGACCTCGCCCGGCCCGGTGACATCGCCGAGGCGCCCTGATCCCAGAGTCACCAAGGCGATCTCGCGATCGAGAGGGAGGCCAAGGGCCTTCCTCGCCTCGTCTCGCGACAACGGCTCGATCACCTCCAAGAGGCTGATCGGCGACACCTTCATGACGTTGCGTTGGCCGGCGGTCGGACCGAGGTCCGCGGCGGCGAGGTCACCCGGCTCGATCACGACGTCGAAGAAGCTCGATCGGCGCAAC
>DATDJH010000180.1:0-3048 GCA_036520635.1 Acidimicrobiia bacterium | reverse complement strand
ATGGTCCTCCTCGAGTGCCTTGAGCGCCTCGGGGAGGCTCCCCGGGACCGAGGGCAAACCGGCGAGCTCTGCGGGCGGTAGGTCGTAGATGTCCTTGTCCACCGGGTCGTGGGGCTCGATCCGGTTCTGCACTCCGTCCAGGCCCGCCAGCAGCATCGCCGCAAAGGACAGGTACGGGTTGCAGGATGGATCCGGGCATCGGAACTCGAGCCGCTTGGCCCCGGGCGCCTGCGAGTACTGCGGGATGCGGATCGCCGCCGAGCGGTTCCGGCTCGAATACACCAGGTTGACCGGAGCCTCGTAGCCCGGCACCAGCCGGTGATAGGAGTTCGTGGTCGGCGCCGCGAAAGCGAGGATCGCCGCGGCGTGCTTCAACAGGCCGCCGATGTACCACCGGGCCATATCGGACAGACCGGCGTAACCCGCCTCGTCGAAGAACAGCGGGGTATCGCCGTTCCACAACGACTGGTGGGTGTGCATTCCTGAGCCGTTGTCCTCGAAGATTGGCTTGGGCATGAAAGTGACCGTCTTGCCGGCCGCCCACGCCGTGTTCTTCACGATGTACTTGTAGAGGGTCACGTTGTCGGCGGTGCGGAGCAGGGTGTCGTACCGCATGTCGATCTCGGCCTGCCCGGCCGTGCCGACCTCGTGGTGCTGGACCTCGATCCGGATCCCCGCCGCCTCGAGATTGGCGGTCATCTCGGAGCGAAGGTCCTGGAAGTGATCGGTGGGTGGAACCGGGAAGTAGCCCTCCTTGTATCGGGGCTTGTATCCGAGGTTGCCGCCCTCCTCGTACTCCCCGGAGTTCCAGGCGCCTTCTATCGAGTCGACGTAATAGAAGCCCGAGTACTGGTTCTGCCCGTACCGGACGTCGTCGAAGATGTAGAACTCGGCTTCCGGGCCCCAATAAGAAGTCTCCGCAATGCCTGTGCTCTTCAGGTACTCCTCCGCCTTCTTGGCCACATAACGCGGGTCACGGTCATAGGGGGCACCCGTCACCGGGTCGTTCACAAAGCAATAGAGGATCAGGGTCTTACGGTCGCGGAACACGTCGTCCACGGCGGTGGTCGGGTCGGGGATGAGGAGCATGTCCGACTCCTGGATCTCCTGGAACCCTCGAATCGAAGAGCCGTCGAACCCAAAACCATCCTGGAACGAGTCCTCGGTCAGCTCCCGAACCGGGACGGTGAAATGCTGGACCTGACCCGGAAGGTCGCAGAATCGCAGATCAATGAACTCGTACCCCTCGTCCTTGATGAGGGACAAGACGTCAGCTGGCGTCTTGGTCACAGTGCCTCCTTCGATTGTTTCAGTCGTGAACAGATGCGTTCTATCTGTGGGGGATTTCTCGGTGGTTGCGGAAATGTGAACACTGTGTTTCGGCCCGTCATTACCGGCCGACTTTGTTCTCGGCCACGTGCCCCCCTCCCCGGCTTCGCCGGTACTCCCCCCAACGTCGCTTCGCTCCTGGGGGGAGAAATGAGCCGCTACCGTCCCGCCACGTCATGCCAGCCACCGTAGTCCTAGGTGCTCAATGGGGTGACGAGGGGAAAGGTCGAGTTGTCGACTACTTCGCCGAGAAGGCGGACTTCGTCGTTCGCTTCCAGGGCGGGAACAACGCCGGTCACACCATCGTCGTCGGCGATCAACGTCTGGCGCTGTCGCTGATCCCCTCCGGGATCCTCTACCCGCATTGCACGCCGGTCATTGCGTCCGGAACCGTCATCGACCCCAAAGTTCTTCTCGATGAGATGGCGATGGTGGCGACCCGAGGCCTCGATCCCTCCCGGGTTCGAATCTCCTCCAACGCCCATCTGGTCATGCCCTATCACCGCAAGCTCGACGCCATGATCGAGCGCTACCTGGGCAAGAACCAGATTGGCACCACCAAACGCGGGATCGGACCCGCGTATACCGACAAGTACGCAAGAGTCGGGATCAGGGTCCAGGATCTCTTCGATGCCAAAATCTTCAGGGCCAAGGTCGAAGCGGCTCTCGACGAGAAGAACCGGGTACTGCCCCGGATCTACAACAGCCTCCCCATGGATCCCGACGAGATCGTCACCGAATACCTCGAATACGCCGAGCGTCTGGCGCCCCACGTGGCCGACACCTCGCTGATGATCTGGGAGGGTCTGCAGGCTGGCAAGGAGGTCCTCTTCGAAGGAGCCCAGGGGACCCTGCTCGACATCGACCACGGCACCTACCCCTTTGTCACCTCGTCGAACCCCACCGCCGGAGGGGCGGTGGTAGGCACCGGGATCGGGCCCAAGGCGATCGGGGAGATCATCGGGGTGGCCAAGGCTTACATATCACGGGTCGGCACCGGGCCCTTCCCCACCGAGCTCGACGACGAAATAGGCAACACCATGATCGAGTTGGGTGGCGAGTACGGCACCGTCACCGGGCGGCGGCGGCGATGTGGGTGGCTCGACCTGGTTGCGTTGCGCTATTCAGCCCGGGTCAACACTTTCACCAGTCTGTTCCTGACGAAAATGGACATCCTCTCCGCCTTCGACACCATCAAGGTGGCCAACGCCTATCAGAGCGGCGGCGAGCGATACGACCACTTCCCATCCCAGCAGAGCGTCCTCTATCACTGCGAGCCCGTCTACGAGGAGTTGCCGGGATGGAAGGTGGACATCACCGGCGTCCGCTCATTCGGCGACCTTCCCCCAGCGGCCCGGGATTACGTCGACTACATCAAGGAAGCACTGGGTGGTCCCATCGGCTGGGTGTCGGTGGGCCCGGAGCGCAGCCAGCTGATCAAAGTCTCATGAGAGTGCTCCTGGTCGGGGGTGGCGGCCGCGAGCACGCCATGGGCTGGAAGCTGGCTCAATCGACTCGCGTCAACGAGTTGATATCGCTCCCCGGCAACCCCGGCCTCGCCGAATTGGGGCCGGTGGTGGACGGCATCGCCGTCACCGACGTGGGCGCCATTGCCGCCATGGCCCGGGTCCAGGGTGTCGACCTGGTGGTGGTCGGCCCCGAAGCCCCGCTGGCGGCCGGAGTGGTCGACGCAGTCTCCAGGTTGGGAATCCCGGTGTT
>DATDJH010000179.1:0-7607 GCA_036520635.1 Acidimicrobiia bacterium | reverse complement strand
CGAGCTCCCAAAGCTGACCGGCACCTCGGCCGAAGGCTCGAGTGCCTGGAGGGAGCTCGGAAGCTGGGTCAGGTCGCTGGGCGAAACCGATATGACGACTCTCGTCTTGGGCGTTTCAGCCCTTTGCTTGATCCTCGGTCTGCGTTTCTCGGCAAGTCGATTCCCGGGCGCCCTCGTACTCGTCGCCGGCGGGATTCTTCTGACTCGATTGCTCGACCTTCAGGTGGCCCTCGTTGGCGAGGTGCCGAGTGGCTTCCCATCGTTCGTGGCGCCGGACCTCGCTTACCTGGCGAACCATCTCTCGGTTATCACCCCGGCGGCAATCGGCATCCTGCTGATCGGCTTCTCCCAGTCGGCTGGTGATGCCAGGGAATACGCCGCACGGCACAAATATCGGGTGGATATCGACCGGGAGTCGATCGCTCAGGGCGTAGCCAACGTCGGCTCTGGCCTGGTGCAAGGCATCCCCGTAGCTACGAGTCTCTCCGCCAGCTCGCTCAACGACCAATCGGGGGCCAAGACGCAGATGTCCTCGTTGGTGACAGGGGGGATCGTTGTAGTTGACCATGCTCTTTCTCGCTCCCCTGTTCTCCGATCTTCCCAAGGCCGTGCTCGCTGCTGTCATCTCGATGCAGTTCTGTTTGGGATGATCGACCTGCCGGGCATGGGCCGCCTCTACCGGGTGCAACGCTTCGACTTCTGGATCTCCATCGCGGCCTTGTTAGGAGTCCTGACCTTTGGCGTGCTTGCAGGCGTGATCATCGGCATGGTCCTCTCGATCATCTGGCTGATTCGGTCATCGACACATCCGAACGTCCTCGAACTAGGAAACCAACCCGGTACCGAGCAGTACCGCGGCCTCGAGACATATCCTGACGACACCACCTTTCCCGGCCTGCTGATCATCCGCTTCGATGGAGCGCTCTTCTTCGCCACAGCCGACACCCTTCACGACCGTCTGCGCGACCTACTTCGCGACCGACAGCCACCGATCCGGACAGTCGTCATCGATTGTGAGAGCGTGAATTTTGTCGACTCTCAGGGCGCGGAAAAGCTTCGGGAGCTCCACGAGCTGGCCGGTTACAACGGGATCGAGCTCTGGTTGACCCGACTCAAGTCGGAGGTCATCGAAACCCTGGCCAGGGACGGGCTGGTCGAGCTCTTTGGCGAGGATCGGATCCTCACCGACACCCACGGAGCAGTTGCCGCCCATCTCCGGAATCAGGAGGTTTAGCACCCTTCGCTGAAGTTGTCAGAGAGTGGTCGACGTCTCGGGCACCGTGGTGGTTGTGGTTGGCTCTTCGGTGGTAGTCGTCGTGTCTTCGGTTGTGGTTGTGGTGGTGGGAGGATCCGTCGTGGTAGTCGTCGACGGCGCCGTGGTCGAGGTCGACGTCGAAGACCCGGAGGTCGATGTGGTGGTCCCGGCGGAAGTGGTCGTGGTTACCCCAGGCTTGGTGGTCGTGGTCTGACCGGGGCGGGTGGTCGTCGTAGCCCCGGGACTGGTAGTCGTGGTCGTGGTGGTGCCCGGGCTCGGCGAGTTTCGATGCCTCGGCGGCCTCCGCGTCTGGGGATTTGAAGCGGCGGTGGTCGTGGTCTCGCCAGGAATCGTGGTGGTCGGAATGGTCGACACCGTGGTGGTGCTCTCCCCGGGGGGAATCGTTTGTCCCGCCGCAATCGGCTGTCCATCTGTCGGCTGGCACTCACGTGACGAGAAGAGACTCATGTCGCCATCCACCTTGATCGCGGACTGCAACACGTACACCCGATTCCCAGGGCCCCGGGGATCGCGAAGGATCAACCAGGCCTGGTCAGGGCTCCGCCCGATCACGGTGATCGCCTCACCTTCGAAAACCTCCCCCAACTGGGGCCCGCCAGGGCAGGCATAGACCGGCGAGCTCTCGAAGACGCTTCCCGGCGCTTCATATCCGTTCAGGCCGCTCAACCAGGAAAACCCTGCGATCAAGAGTGCGCCCAGCAGCAGAGCACCAAGTCCCATGATGAGGCGACCTGCATTGAGCAGGTCGAAACGAGGCAGGAACCGTCGGTCTGCGACGTGTGAGCCGCCTGACACTTTCAGACGATTGGCGATGTCCCGCGCCAGTTCGTCCGGCGCGAGCCGTCTCCCCTTCTTGGGGCCCGACGGGTCCTGATTAGAAGTCATCGGTAATTCTTCGGCACATCTAGGGCACTGGCAAAGCGCGGTTTGTATCGATGTCGAATGGCCACTTTGCCGTCAATGTGAAAAGGGCCGCCTCGCGGCGGCCCTTTTCAGAGGTTCTGTCGTTCGGAAGGGCTTATTCCTCTTCGTCATCCGAGCGAATCGAGCCCCCGAGGCTGGCCAGCCACTCTGCTGGGTCGTCGGGAAGGCCATCATCGCCGCCGCCACCTGACATCGGCCCGCCGTCGAGGAATCCCAGACTGGCGACCGTGGTGGCACCTGGAAGCGAGGGCTGCAGCATTTGATACTGCTGGGCACCGGTGCCCGCCGGGATCAGCTTGCCGATGATCACGTTCTCCTTGAGACCGCGCATGAAATCGGACCGTCCCTGGATGGCGGCATCGGTGAGGACCCGAGTCGTCTCCTGGAAGGAGGCGGCTGACAACCAGGAATCGGTGGCCAACGAGGCCTTGGTGATTCCCATCAACTCCGGCCTGCCCTCGGCGGGGCGCTTGCCCTCGGCAACCAGTTCCCGGTTGGTGTCCCGGAAGGTCTGATCGTCGACAAGGGCCGCGGGGAGGAAGTCGGACTCGTTTGGCGAGACCACTCGAACCCGTCGGAGCATCTGACGCACGATCATCTCGATGTGCTTGTCATGGATCTCCACGCCCTGTGACTTGTACACCTCCTGCACCTGATCGACCAGGTACTGCTGAGTGGCGCGCACTCCCTTGATTTCGAGAACTTCCTTGGGGTCCAACGGGCCTTCAGTGAGCTGGGTGCCGGCGTCGATCGTCGCACCACTCGAGATACCCGGCTTGAGCTTGGCGTATCGCGAGATCGGGTAAATGAGCTCGTCGTCTCCGATCTCGAGGAGGATGCGGCGACCCTGTTCATCTTCGACAACGGTGACCACACCCTTCTCCTCGGCCATGACCGCCTTCCCCTTGGGAGCGCGGGCTTCGAAGAGCTCGACGACTCGAGGAAGGCCGTGGGTGATGTCTTCACCGGCAACGCCCCCCGTGTGGAAGGTTCTCATCGTCAACTGGGTCCCCGGCTCGCCAATCGACTGGGCAGCCATGATCCCAACAGCCTCACCAATCTCGACAGTCTTCCCGGTGGCAAGTGACAACCCGTAGCACGCCTGGCAGACCCCACCTCTGGTGTCACAGGTGAGGGGCGAGCGAACCCGGACTGACTCGATGTCGGCCTCCTCGACGGCGTGGAGTTGCTTGGTGCCGATCACGGCACCGGCACGCAACTTGTCGCCATCCTCGGTGGCCACCATGGTCCGGCCTTCCTTGACGTCGTCGGCGAGGACGCGGCCGTAGATGCGCGCTCTCAGGTTGCGGATCTTGGTCCCCCGCTCGTCGATCACCGGGATGACGATGCCCCGATCCGTCCCACATTCCTCGTCGAGCACGATCATCTCCTGAGAGACATCGACGAGACGACGAGTCAGATAGCCCGAGTCGGCGGTACGAAGAGCAGTGTCGGCCAATCCCTTGCGAGCGCCGTGAGTCGAGATGAAGTACTCGAGAACCGACAATCCCTCGCGGAAGTTGGAAATGATGGGACGGGGGATGATGTCACCCTTCGGATTGGCCACCAGACCACGCATTCCGGCAATCTGACGAACCTGCATCATGTTCCCGCGTGCGCCGGAGCCGACCATCATGTCGAGGGAGTTGAAACGCTGTGACTTGAGGCTGATCTTGGTGGCCTCAGTCACCTTCTCAGTGGCCTCCGTCCAGATTTCGATCAGCTCTTGGCGACGCTCATCGTCGGTGACGACACCCTTCTGGAACAGGCTCTGCACCTTCTCGGCGCGCTCCTCATAGGCCTCCAGGATCTGTGCCTTGTCCGACGGCGTGCGCACGTCGTCCAGGGCGATGCTGAGGCCAGACTTAGTGGCGTAGTGGAACCCGACTTCCTTGATCCCATCGAGAGTCTCGGCGACTGTCGATCTCGGGTAGCGCTCGATGATGGTCTCGATGAGCTTCCTGACGTCCGCCTTTATCACCACCGAATCCACGAAGGGAAAACCCTCGGGGAGTGCCTGGTTGAAGATGACCCGGCCCAACGTGGTCTCCGAGAGCCCCTCCCTGCTCATCGGCTGCTCGGGAAGAAGGCTTCCCAAGGTGAGCTTGAGATCGGAATAGAGCTCCGGTTCCCCGGCGAGGGCCCCGAGACGGATCTTGATGGGTGCATGGATGGACAACTCGCCGATCTCGTAGGCCATCATTGCCTCGTCGAAGTCGACGAACCGGCGGCCTGCGCCCTTGGCGTCCTCGACGTACTCGGACAGGTAGTAGACGCCAATGACCATGTCCTGTGAGGGAGTGACAATGGGACGACCCGAAGCCGGGGACAGGACGTTGTTCGACGACAGCATCAACACCCGGGCCTCGGCCTGTGCCTCGGCGGACAATGGGAGATGGACCGCCATCTGGTCGCCGTCGAAGTCGGCGTTGAACGCCTCACACACCAGCGGGTGGATCTGAATCGCCTTTCCTTCGACCAGGACGGGCTCGAAGGCCTGAATCCCGAGACGGTGGAGGGTCGGCGCCCGGTTGAGGAGCACCGGATGCTCCTGAATGACGTCAGAGAGGACGTTCCAAACTTGCGGGCGCTGGCGCTCGACCATCCGCTTTGCCGCTTTGATGTTCTGGGCCAGATCGAGGTCGACCAAGCGCTTCATCACGAACGGCTTGAACAACTCGAGGGCCATGATCTTGGGCAGACCGCACTGATGCAGCTTGAGCTGGGGGCCGACCACGATCACGGATCGCCCGGAGTAGTCGACTCGCTTGCCGAGAAGGTTCTGACGGAACCGTCCTTGCTTGCCCTTGAGCATGTCTGACAAGGACTTGAGAGGTCGGTTTCCCGGCCCGGTCACCGCGCGTCCGCGCCGCCCGTTGTCGAACAGGGCATCGACGGCTTCCTGAAGCATCCGCTTCTCGTTGTTCACGATGATTTCGGGAGCCCCGAGATCGAGCAGCCTCTTCAGGCGGTTGTTGCGGTTGATGACCCGTCGATAGAGATCATTGAGGTCGGAGGTGGCGAACCGGCCGCCGTCGAGCTGCACCATCGGGCGCAGGTCCGGCGGGATCACGGGGACCGTCTCGAGGATCATGTCCTCGGCTCGGTTCTGACCTTCCCAGAAGGGCTTGACGACCTTCATCCGCTGTGTTGCCCGCTGCCTCTTCTGCGCAGATCCGGACTCGAGGTGCTCGTTCAGGGTCGCCATTTCCACATCGAGGTCGAGGCGGTGCAGCAAGGCCTTGACCGCCTCGGCGCCCATCCCGCCCTCGAAGTACTCGTCGTAGCGGAAGAAGATCTCGCGCCACAACTGCTCGGACTCCACCAGATCCTTGGGCTTGAACTTGCGGAACGTGTCATAGGCGTCCTCGATCAACTCGACCTCACGGTCGGTCCGATCCTGACGGTCCTTGATCTCACGCTCGACTTCCTTCTTGCGAGCGTTGATCTCCTGGCTCTTGGCCCCGCCCTCTTCCATGCGGCCCAATTCGTCTTCCAGGGCCTCGAGACGGACCTCGTGCCACTCGGAGAACTCGGAGCGAACCACTTCGATTTCATCGCGCATCGCAGCTTCGAGCTCGGGGAGATCCTTCTGCCGCCGCTCGTCATCGACCGAGGTGATGATGTAGCTGGCGAAGTAGATGACCTTCTCCAGCTCCTTGGGGGACATGTCGAGGAGATAGCCGAGTCGGCTGGGGACGCCTTTGAAGAACCAGATGTGGGTAACAGGAGCGGCCAGCTCGATGTGGCCCATGCGCTCGCGGCGCACCTTGGACCGGGTGACCTCTACGCCGCAACGCTCGCAGATGATCCCCTTGTACCGAATCCTCTTGTACTTGCCGCAGTAGCACTCCCAATCCCGTTGCGGGCCAAAGATGCGCTCGTCGAAGAGCCCCTCTTTCTCGGGCCGCAGTGTGCGGTAGTTGATCGTCTCGGGCTTCTTGACCTCTCCATATGACCAGGCGCGAATCTGATCGCTCGAGGCCAGGCCGATCTTCAGTTCATCGAAAAGCTGGGCAACCATTTATTCCCGTTCTCCGTTAGCCGTGTTGCGTAAACCGTTTGCGAATTGCGTATATGCGTAAAGCGTTCTTATTCCGAATCGGGGCGCTCGGGCCTGCTCAAGTCGATCCCGAGGGTCTCGACCGAGCGGTAACTCTCTTCCTCGAGCTCACGGAGCTCGACTTCCTCACCGGCGGCCAACATCTCGACATTGAGACAGAGGCTCTGCATCTCCTTGACCAGAACCCGGAACGACTCCGGGATCCCAGGCTCGGGGATGTTGTCGCCCTTGACAATTGCCTCGTAGACCTTGACCCGCCCCTGCACGTCGTCGGACTTGATGGTGAGCAGCTCCTGGAGTGCATAGGCGGCTCCATAGGCCTCGAGTGCCCAGACCTCCATCTCTCCAAACCGCTGGCCACCGAACTGGGCCTTACCGCCCAAAGGCTGCTGGGTGATCATGCTGTACGGGCCGGTCGACCTTGCATGGATCTTCTCGTCGACCAGGTGGACCAGTTTCAGCATGTAGATGAAGCCGATGGTGATCGGAGTGTCGAAAGGCTCACCGCTGCGACCGTCATAGAGGATCGCCTTGCCGTCGTCGGCAACGAGGCGCTCGCCGTCGCGATTCGTCCGAGCGCTGCTGATGACCTGCATGATCTCGTCTTCACGGGCACCGTCGAAGACCGGTGTCGCCACCTTGGTCCACGGCTTGGCACCAACAACCGCCGGGCTCTCACCCTTGAACGGCTCCCAACCTTGGGCGGCAGCCCACCCGAGATGGGTCTCGAGCACCTGGCCCAGGTTCATACGGGAAGGGACGCCGAGTGGGGAGAGGATGATGTCGACGGGGGTCCCGTCGGCCATGAATGGCATCTCCTCCTCGGCGAGGACCTTGGAGATCACGCCTTTGTTGCCATGTCGGCCGGCGAGCTTGTCGCCCTCGGAGATCTTGCGCTGCTGGGCGACGTAGATGCGCACCAACTCGTTGACTCCGGGCGGAAGGTCATAACCCTCGGCTCGCTTGAACACCTTGACCGCGATGACCTTTCCGGTCTCGCCGTGGGGAACCTTCAAGGAAGTGTCACGAACTTCGCGCGCCTTCTCTCCAAAGATCGCCCGAAGCAGGCGCTCCTCTGGCGTCAGCTCGGTCTCGCCCTTGGGAGTGACCTTGCCGACGAGATAGTCGCCAGGCCCAACTTCGGCGCCGACGCGAATGATTCCCTCTTCATCGAGGTTGGCGAGGACCTCCTCGGGGACATTCGGGATGTCCCTGGTGATCTCCTCGGCGCCGAGCTTGGTGTCCCGGGCGTCGAGCTCGTGCTCTTCGATGTGAATAGAGGTGAGAACGTCGTCCTTGACGAGGCGCTCGGAGATGATGATTGCGTCCTCGAAGTTGTGACCC
>DATDJH010000178.1:0-6606 GCA_036520635.1 Acidimicrobiia bacterium | reverse complement strand
CGAGGACGCCGAGTACGACCTCAACGACTACATGATGCCCGTGCCCGTGCAGGACCTGGTCACCACCGAGGACTTCCTTCCGGTGCTCGACGGGTTCCCAACGAAGTTCGCTGCGGGCGAGCAGTTTTCCTATTGCAATGGCGGGTTCGTGGTCCTTGCCCTGATCGCGGAGCGGGCGAGCGGGGTGCCATTTCACGATCTGGTCGGTCGGCGGGTCCTCCAGCCGGCGGGCATGACCGAGACCGAGTTCCTTCGCTCCGACCAGCTTCCGGGCGGCACCGCTCTCGGGTATTACGAAATCGACGGCATCTGGAGAACAAACGTGTTCCACCTTCCGGTGCGGGGCACGGGGGACGGTGGGATCTACACCACCGTTGCCGATGTCGTTGCCTTCTGGAAGGCGTTCTTCGCCGGCCGGATCGTGTCGAAGGATTGGGTCGCCGAGATGGTGCGGCCCCGCAGCGATTCCCCGAGTGACGAAAGGCGATACGGCCTTGGCTTCTGGCTGCACGAGTCGACGGACACCGTGATGTTGGTGGGCTCCGATACGGGAGTCTCCTTCCGCACCGTCCACGAACCACACGAAGACATCACACACACCGTGATCTCGAACAGAACGAATGGGGCATGGGCGATGTCCGAGTTCCTCGACGAGCGGTTGGGGACCTAGGGCGATCGGGCTAGCACTTGGTAGGTGTGGCCGAGTGGGCTGGTCCATTGGTAGCTGCCGGGTCGGATCTGTTTGATGGTCCATCCGTGGTGTCGAACGACGTGGTCGTGGCGGCAGAGGGGTGCCAGGTTCGAGGGCTCGGTTGGTCCGCCTTCTGACCATTCTTGGTTGTGGTCGAGGTCGCATTCGGATGCGGGCATGCGGCATCCGGGGAAGACACAGTTCGGGTTTTCTGCTTCGACCTGTCTCTTTAGATCAGCGTTGGGTCGTCGGCGGGTGGTCCCGTTGGTGATGACTTGGCCTTCTTGGTTGGTGATGGTGTATCGCCATTCGGATTCGGACTGTTCTGTGGTGATTTGGCGGGCGATGTCGGCGATTACTGGGCCGTATCCGGCGAGCTGACCCGGATTCTCGGTGAGCCCGGTGAGGGTGGTGAGGTCGACTTGGATGTCGACGGCTCCTCGACTCCGCTGGTCGTGACCGTTGTGTGTGCCGGTGAGGAGGTCGAGGAGGACGTCGGCTCGGATCTGGTCCATGGTCCGGGGGTCGTTGGTGGAGCGGGCGGCTCGGGCCAAACGGTTGATCCGTCTCATCACCGCGCCGGCTCGGTGTGGGGGAAGGTTGAGCCCGTGGAGGTTGGCGGTGCCGTCGGGATTCGCTTCGGATACCACCCGACGTTCCGTCACACCTTCCTCGTATCGGGTTTTCGCCGTGTCGGGGTCGATTTGGATGACCAGTTTGCGGATTCGGGCGTCTAACTGTCCTGTGGTCTGGGCTGGTGCCCGTTCCAAAGCCACCTCTGCAACCCGGTTCCTGTGTTCGGGTTCGAGATGACAGGTTCCGGTGATGATCACTTTGGCTTTGGGCAGGTCGATCCGCCCTTCCGACAGCGCCTCCCACAGCAGCGGATAGTCCTCGACTAGTTGGGTGGCCCAACCGAGGTGGGTGTCGGCTGCCCGACGGGTGAGAGTGAGCGCAGCCCGGATTTCAGAGGCGGCCAGATCGGAGATCTCGTCGGCTTCGAGATGGCCCGCCAGTTCGTCGTGTTCTGCGTCGGCGACCGCCACCATCGCCGCGTAAAACTCAGCCTGGTCATGAGCCACCTGACGGTTCCAGGCTTGGACCAGGATCACCCGGTCATGACCGGTTATCAGGTGTCGGTCGATCGAGGACAGGATCGCTCCCAGCTTCGGACCAGGCGGAATCTCAGCCAGATCTCTGGGAATTCCGACATCCTCGAACGTATGTTCGACCATGACCCCAACATACAAACCGGCCCCGACAGATTCCATACCCTTGTCCACGAAATCAGAAGAAATTTCAGCTAGGCAATTTGGCGGGTGGGTGTCCGCGGGATTACCCGAGGGACGCTACGAATTCAGTCCAGTCGATGGGGAAGCACCATTCCCCCTCACCGATGATCACAGGACAGCTATCACCCAGTATCGACAACTCGAACTGTTCGACAGTGGGGTCCGTGAACACGGTCCCGAAAAGCGACGTGAGGAACACCCCGGATCCATCCGATGTCGAGAGATTATTGATTGGCTCCCACTGGCCGACCTCCATCAAGAGGGTGGTCCCTTGGCGACGGAATGTCAGCGAGTCCGCAAACCACGGGTATGGACGAAGATCCCAGCCCTGCAATCCTGCCGCTTGTTCCTCCTCGGTGGGACCTTCTAACCAGGCACCGACCGCCTCCTCCGCGGTAGCGACCCCAGAACGGGGTACGAGTTGGCCTCCATACCTAGGCCCGCCCTCGACGCGCAGCTCGCACACAAACACAGGTCCGACACCGGTATCCGAGCGGTTCGGTCCGATCGGCGGACACTCGGCCGTCGCAAGCGTCGAGACGCCTGCTGTGGTCGTGGGTGTCTGACTTGTTGAAGGCGCGCCAATCGAACGTATCGTCGTCTGGGGCGTCACGGGCGCAGTCGTGGATTCGACCGTAGGCGCATTTGTGCAACCCGTCATGATCAGGACGCAAACCGCGATCGAGAGGCGTCTCATCCTGTCCAAGTATGACGAGAACCTCCGTCGATTAGTTCCAGAGCGCCCTAGACCGAGCCCACTTTCCCGCCCATTTCTGACACCCTTCCGGCGATCACGTCACGCACCCGATCTCGCAGTTGGTTGCCATCCGCTTGGGTCATATCCGCGGTTTCGATCGCCGGGTCGATGACGACTCTGATCTTCCCTCCATGAACCCAGGGCTGGCCCGGTGGCCACGCCTCGTAGGAACCGTGGATCGAAACCGGAAGCACCGGAAGGTGGCTGGTGAGCGCCATCGTGAACGCGCCCTTCTTGAATGGTCGTAACGCACCGTTACGGGACCTGGTGCCCTCGGCGTAGATGATGAGCGAGCGCCCTTTCTGAATTAGGGCCTTTCCCTGTCGGTTCACGTCGGCGTGGATCGACCCTCGGGCCGCCCGGTCGACCTCCACGATCCCGACCGCTCGCATCCCCTGTGCCAGGACCGGCACCTTGTAGAGCTCGGTCTTGGCGAGGAACCGCATCGGGATCGGGACCGCGAGGAGACAGGCCATGATGTCCAGCGCCGAGAGATGGTTAGCCACAACTACATAGGACCTGGTGGGGTCGATGTTCTCAGACCCCACGACCTCGAGCTTTGTTCCGGAGCAGATCAACCAGACCCGACTCCAACCCCGGATCACCTGCTCGATAAAAGGTGAGACATCGTTGATCGCCGCAGTGATGATCACCAACGGGACGGCAATCAATGTGGCAAGAACGCCTGCGATGACAGTGATGAGAGTCCTCGGTACATCGATCACCCAGCGCATTGCGGCGAGGGTAGCCATTGGCCCTTACCCTGATCCTGTGGACAAGGACGAGGCACGTCGCCTGGCACGTCAGTCAGGCCCAATTTCCCCGACCCAGGGCTCTCAGGTGGTCGACGGGCTGTTTTCGTGGCTCTCCACGAGACTTCCGGGAACCATTGCCGCCTATCTCGCCATGGCGGATGAGGTGAACGTCGCCGAGCTCTTCGATCGACTCCCCGGATGGCGATGGGTCTTGCCCCGCGTGGAGGATGATGGAGATCTCACCTTCCGGGACCGAGACGTGCCAAGGGAAACCCATCATTGGGGGATGATCCAGCCGACTGACTCAGGGCGCGTCGTGCCAGTCCACGAGATCGACGTGTTCCTGGTCCCCGGTCTCGCCTTCGACGACTTTGGCGGCCGATTGGGCCGGGGTGGTGGCTATTACGACCGGGTACTCGCGGTTCGCCGCTCCGACAGCGAGGCCCTCGGGGTCACGCTCTCCAGTCGGGTGATTCCTGAGGTCCGCGTTGTGGACCATGACCAGCCGGTGGACTGGCTGGCTATCGAAGAGGGCGTCATCCCGACGCGGCCCAGCCGCTGACCTCGACGATCGTGATCAGCACCGCCGGTCCCGAAGGCGGGCTGGCCTGGTACTGGTGGTATTTCAAGGCCAGCGCCTGGCGAGCAGCCTCCCACTCTGTACCGTCTTCGACGACCTGTGCCATCCCATCGACCCGAACCCACCAGAGGCGAGTCCAGTCTTCGTCGTAGTGATCGACAAGGAGGCTGATCCTGGGGTTAGCCGCGATATTGGCCAACCTTTGCAAACGCGTGGTCGTCTTTGGCTTGTGGTCGACCATGTGGACGATCCGATCCGAGTCCAACGCGAATGTGATCGGCACCAAATGGGGAGCGCCGTCAGCCCTGACAGTGGCGAGATGGCCGATCGGAGATGGCTCCAGTCTCGCCAGCGCGTCAGCGCGGTTCATTCACCCTCTTCAGGGCCGGCTCCAGGGTGGCCCAGACGACGTCAGCCCACCGACGGTGCCCGGCGGCGCTGACGTGAAAGAGGTCGGCCGACCACAACGAAGGATCGGAGTACCAGTCGTCAGGGCGGTCAGAGCGTTGGTCGATGACCATGACACCGTGGCGGGCAGCGACCCGACGGTGGATTCGATCGAAGCCTGCTGACCGATGGGAGACGAGTTGGCGGAGCGGAGGGTGGAGACGGGGGATGGTTCCCAGGTCTCCGACGCCGCTGAGGACGATGGTGGCCCCGGTCACCGACAGATCACTGACCACGTGATCGAGATTCACTTCGAATCGCTGCAGCGACACCCCGCGGATCAGGTCATTGCCTCCTACGGCAACGAAGATCAGATCCGGCTCGAAGTCGATCGCCGCGCCAACTTGTTCCTTGATGAGGTCGTGGGCGCACGAGCCGCCGACGGCAAAGGACTCAAGGACCACGTGGTGGTCGGTGGCGAGGCGTTCGCAGATCAGTGAAACCCAGACTTCTTCGGGCCCGGCGACTCCAGGTGCGGTGACCGAGGAGTCCCCGAGCACAGCAACCCGAAGATTGGGAAGCGAGGGGTCGCCAAAAGTGCCGGATGGGTCGACCTCGTCCAGGAGGGGAGTGGGGCGGAGAAAGGCGTAGGCCGTTTCGATGCCGATGACGGCTGCTCCGGCGATTGCGCCGCGCTTGATCAGATGACGAACCACAGTCCGAATGTTGGCAGGTGAGGCGGGTTAGCTGCCGGAGGCGTTCTGGATCCGGGCCTTGAGCCCAAAGCGCCCGCGTTTGCTGTCCGTCAGGTCGATGAATGCACCTACGGCGTCGGAAAACTCCGAGGGATCGTCCGGGAAGAACTCCAGGTGATCGCCTTCGATGTCGAAGGAGAATCGATAGATCGACGTGCGCTCCACCTTCACCTCGCGCATCGGCCATGAACCCATGTGCCGACGCCCGGTGGTGATCCGGAACCGACCTTCATCGATTTCGATCGTCACGTGTGTTGGCTCCAGCCTGGAGCCTTGAAGCCGCCCTAAGTAATAAGCCATCCCAAGACACAATCTAGTGGTCTTCCCGACAAGTTGAAACGGGGAAAATCGTCCGAATCCACCGGTACAGTTTGGACTAGTCCTTGAAGGAGAGCATGACTGACGGCCTCCCAGAGCGTTCGACCCCGGCCAACAGGGTTCGATTTGTCACTGCGACCACTCTGTTTGATGGTCATGACGCGTCGATAAACATCTTCAGGCGGATCCTTCAGGCTGCGGGAGCGGAAGTGATCCATCTCGGGCACAACCGGACCGGTCTTGACATCGTGGAGACCGCGATCGAGGAGGACGCGCATGCGATTGCGGTGACCTCCTATCAGGGTGGCCACATGGAGTTCTACCGCTACGTCAGAGATTTGTTGGTGGAACGGGACGCGGGTCACATCCGCCTGTTTGGTGGTGGTGGGGGGACGATTCTCCCCACTGAAGGCCAGGAATTGGCCGACTACGGGGTGACCAGGATCTACTCCCCCGACGACGGTCGGGAGCTCGGCCTTCAAGGGATGGTCGCCGACATGATTGCCCGCTCGGACTACGCGACGGGTGAGCTGGGCGGCGACTTCGACCTTTCGAACCTGACAACTGCGAACACCGGCGTGGTCGCCACCCTGATCTCGGCTGCGGAGAACTATCCGGAGAAGTACGCAGACGTTTTCGAGCAGATCGAGTCGAAAGCGGCGGCATCGAGCGGATTGGTCGTGGGGGTGACCGGCACCGGAGGGTCGGGGAAGTCGAGTCTGGTCGACGAACTGGTGCGACGACTGCTGTTGGACTTTGCTGATCTGCGTTTGGCGGTGATCTCGGTAGATCCTTCGAAGCGGCGCTCCGGGGGCGCCTTGTTGGGGGATCGGATCCGGATGAACTCGCTGCCCCATCCCCGGGCCTATATGCGCTCTCTGGCGACCCGCCAGCCCAATCTCTCGCTGTCGCCTCATGTCCGCCAGGCGTTGGACGTGGTGAAGGCGGCCGGGTTCGACCTTGTGATCCTGGAGACGTCGGGGATTGGCCAGTCCGACACCGAGATCGTCGACTTCTCCGACCTTTCGATGTACGTGATGACTCCCGAGTACGGGGCGGCCACTCAACTCG
>DATDJH010000177.1:0-9281 GCA_036520635.1 Acidimicrobiia bacterium | reverse complement strand
TTACGGCCGCCGTTTACTGGGGCTTAGTTTCAAAGCTTCGCCGAAGCTAACCTATCCACTTAACCTTCCAGCACCGGGCAGGCGTCACAGCGTATACATCGTCTTGCGACTTCGCACGCTGCTGTGTTTTTGGTAAACAGTCGCTTGGGTCTGGTCACTGCGGCCCCCTCAAGCTCAGGACGCGAAGTCCTTCACCTTACCGGGGCGCTCCTTCTCCCGAAGTTACGGAGCTATTTTGCCGAATTCCTTAACCAGAGTTAACTCGCTCGCCTTGGTATTCTCTACCTGTCCACCTGTGTCGGTTTGGGGTACGGGCACCTTGAGTGCTCGCTAGAAGCTTTTCTTGGAGGTATGGCATCAACGGCTTCGCCTGAATCGGCTCGGCATCACGTCTCGGCTTTATGAGGTCCGGATTTGCCTAGACCTCGCCCACACGCTTACCCCGGGAACAACCATCGCCCGGGTCCGTTTAGCCTTCCCCGTCACTCCATCGCTGACCTAGTACTAGCTGGGTCGGTAGGCCCCGAAGGGCTTTCCTTAGCAAACCAGATTCGGCCTGGGCGCACTCACGGTGGTACCGGAATATCAACCGGTCGTCCATCGACTACGCCTCTCGGCCTCGCCTTAGGTCCCGACTTACCCTGGGCGGACGAACCTTCCCCAGGAACCCTTGGACATTCGGCGGAAGAGATTCTCACTCTTCATTCGCTACTCATGCCGGCATTCGCACTCGTGTAGCCTCCACGGCTGGCTTCCGCCGCCGCTTCACCGGCAACACGACGCTCCCCTACCGATCCAGCAAAAGCTGGATCCCGTAGCTTCGGCGGTGTACTTGAGCCCCGTTACATCTTCCGCGCAGAATCACTCGACCAGTGAGCTGTTACGCACTCTTTAAATGGTGGCTGCTTCTAAGCCAACATACTGGCTGTTTGAGCAACTCCACATCGTTTCCCACTTAGTACACACTTGGGGGCCTTAGCTGACGATCTGGGCTGTTTCCCTTTCGACCACGAAGCTCATCCCACGTAGTCTGACTGCCGTACTTGGCGTATTGAGATTCGGAGTTTGACTGAATTCGGTAAGCTTGTAGGCCCCCTAGTCCAATCAGTGCTCTACCCCCAATACGGAACGTACGACGCTAGCCCTAAAGCTATTTCGGGGAGAACCAGCTATCGCCGAGTTTGTTTGGCCTTTCACCCCTATCCACAGGTCATCCCCCAAGTTTTCAACCTTGGTGGGTTCGGGCCTTCACGAGGTCTTACCCTCGCTTCACCCTGCCCATGGATAGATCACTCGGCTTCGGGTCTACGGCATGCGACTAGGCGCCCTATTAAGACTCGCTTTCGCTTCGACTACGGTTCACACCTTAATCTTGCCACATACCGGTAACTCGCCGGCTCATTCTTCAAAAGGCAGGCAGTCAGGATCCGAAGATCCCTCCTACTGCTTGTAAGTCAACGGTTTCAGGTACTATTTCACTCCCCTCGCCGGGGTTCTTTTCACCTTTCCCTCACGGTACTTGTCCGCTATCGGTCGCTAGGAAGTACTTAGCCTTACGAGGTGGTACTCGCAGATTCACACGGAATATCCTCCGTGATACTTGGGAACACCAATCTGAAGGTTGGTCGGTTTTCGTCTAAAGGGCTGTTACCTTCTGCGGCCCAGCTTTCCATCTGGGTTCGACTAACCGCCAACTTTGTAACTTCAGCTCGATGCCGGTGCACCGAGACATAGTGTCCCACGACACCAATACAGCAACACCACCGGGTTATTACACTGCATAGGTTTAGGCTGATCCCGTTTCGCTCGCCACTACTCAGGGAGTCGCTTTTGCTTTCTTTTCCTCAGAGTACTGAGATGTTTCAGTTCCCCTGGTTACCTCACCTGGCCCTATATATTCAGACCAGAGTGACTGGGCATGACCCCAGCCGGGTTTCCCCATTCGGACATCCTCGGATCGACGCTTGCTTGACAGCTTCCCGAGGCTTTTCGCAGCCTGCCACGTCCTTCATCGGCTTCTAGCGCCAAGGCATTCACCGTTGACTCTTAGTAGCTTGGATATTAGAGAATCCAAGACAACGTGCTCGCTATGCAGTTCTCAAGTTGCCAGTGAAGGCGTTCGACCTCGATAGGTCATGAACTCCTTCACAACTGAACAATGTGCCCGATCTGTGGTCCGAAGTCTCATGGAGCTCATCCAAGCTTCTCCCACCGCGAACGGTTTGAGCTTGCTTGTTCCACCCCTGGTGGACTTCGAAGTTTGAAGCGAATAGCCAGCAGATCAACTAGAAGCTGGAAACCGGACAATCAAGCCGGTTTCTTTGATGCTCCTTAGAAAGGAGGTGATCCAGCCGCACGTTCCCGTACGGCTACCTTGTTACGACTTAGTCCCAATTACCGACCCCACCTTCGGCAGCTCCCTCCCTAAAAGGGTTAGGCCACTGACTTCGGGTGTTGCCGACTTTCGTGACTTGACGGGCGGTGTGTACAATCCCCGAGAACGCATTCACCGCGGCTTTGCTGATCCACGATTACTAGCGACTCCGACTTCATGGAGTCGAGTTGCAGACTCCAATCCGAACTGAGGCCGGCTTTGTGGGATTCGCTCACCTTCGCAGGATCGCTGCCCGTTGTACCGACCATTGTAGCATGCGTGCAGCCCTGGATATAAGGGGCATGATGACTTGACGTCGTCCTCACCTTCCTCCGAGTTATCCCCGGCAGTCTCCTATGAGTCCCCGGCCGAACCGCTGGCAACATAGGACAAGGGTTGCGCTCGTTGCGGGACTTAACCCAACATCTCACGACACGAGCTGACGACAGCCATGCACCACCTGTCATGGGCCCTTTCGGACACCGTGTTTCCACGGCTTTTCCCATGATGTCAAACCCAGGTAAGGTTCTTCGGGTTGCATCGAATTAAGCCGCATGCTCCGCCGCTTGTGCGGGGACCCGTCAATTCCTTTGAGTTTTAGCCTTGCGGCCGTACTCCCCAGGCGGGACACTTAATGCGTTAGCTTCGGCACGGCAGTCGTTGATCAGACCGCCACACCTAGTGTCCAACGTTTACAGCGTGGACTACCAGGGTATCTAATCCTGTTTGCTCCCCACGCTTTCGCTCCTCAGCGTCAGTACCGGCCCAGAGAACCGCCTTCGCTACTGGTGTTCCTCCCGATATCTGCGCATTTCACCGCTACACCGGGAATTCCATTCTCCTCTACCGGACTCGAGTCACAGCAGTTTCGACTGCAATTCCGAGGTTGAGCCTCGGACTTTCACAAACGACTTGCTGAACCGCCTACGAGCTCTTTACGCCCAATGATTCCGGACAACGCTCGCCCCCTACGTATTACCGCGGCTGCTGGCACGTAGTTGGCCGGGGCTTCTTTTGGAGGTACCGTCAATTTCGTCCCTCCTGAAAGGGGTTTACAACCCGAAGGCCTTCATCCCCCACGCGGCGTCGCTGCGTCAGGCTTTCGCCCATTGCGCAAGATTCCCTGCTGCTGCCTCCCGTAGGAGTCTGGGCCGTGTCTCAGTCCCAGTGTGGCTGATCGTCCTCTCAGACCAGCTATTCGTCGATGCCTTGGTAGGCCGTTACCCCACCAACTAGCTGATAAACCGCGAGCCCATCCCACAGCGTTAAGGCATTTCCTCAAAGAGCCATGTGGTTCCATGAGGGTATCCGGTATTAATCCAAGTTTCCCTGGGCTATCCCGGTCTGTGGGGCAGGTTGCTCACGTGTTACTCACCCGTTCGCCGCTCCGTCATATCGGTGGGTTACCCCTCCAATATGCGTCGCTCGACTTGCATGCATTAGGCGCGCCGCCAGCGTTCGTCCTGAGCCAGGATCAAACTCTCCAACGTACATTCAGGGGCTCCGTCCGAAGACGATGCCCAATCCTGTCAGTTATGAGTTTGCAATTGGGTCTCGGATCTGTGAGAGATCCGAGAGCTTCGATTGCTGCAAAATGCCTACCACCGAGCCGACGAATCGACCCTGATGGCAAGCGCTTGCTGGCTTTTGGCACATTGTTCAGTTGTCAAGGAGCCCAAAGCTCCCACACCAGGTGTCAGGCAGGCCGGCGATCAGATCGCTGCCCCGATACATACGTCAATCGCGTTGAACGCGAGACAATTCCCTCACCGGGTGGTGGGGGACCCGGGAAGTGATTCCCGGGCCGAACGTCGAATAGTACCGACCTCAGAAATCTAGTCAAGTTCATTCAGCGAGGCGGACAAATCGGCGCTTGCCCACCTTGAGAACCCGCCCCACAAGGGCCTCTCTGGCCATCTCGCCATCGGCGACGGCCTCTCCGTCGAGTCGGACCGCACCCTGCGCCAGAAGCCGACGCGCCTCCGAGCCGGACTCCCCCGAGACCTCTCGCACCAGGGCGGACATCTGCACAGTATCCCCCGCAGGCAGAGAGAAATCCTCGATGTCGTCAGGGATCCCGCGATCGCGGAAGACTTGATCGAAGCCCGCCTCCGCCTCGGCGGCCGCCTCCTCTCCCCAATAGAGGGCGGTGACCGCGCGAGCCAGTTGGCGCTTCACCTCACCTGGATGCAGCTCGCCGGAGGCCAGACCCGATTCGATGCCCTCGACCTCAGCGGGATCGAAGTCGGCGGCAAGCCGGAACCACTCCGGCATCACCTGATCGGGGATGCTCATCGTCTTGCCGAACATGTCGGATGGTGGGTCCTCGACGCCGATGTAGTTGCCGATCGACTGGGACATCTTCTTCGAGCCGTCGGTTCCCACCAGGAGGGGCATGGTCAGCGCTACCTGTGGCTCCTGGCCGTAACGCTCCTGAACCACCCTTCCCATCATCAGGTTCCATAGTTGGTCGCTCCCACCCAACTCGACGTCGGCCTCAACCGCCACCGAGTCATATCCCTGGAGAAGCGGATAGAGAAACTCCATCACCGAGATCGGGCTCCCCTCCTGATAGCGGTTGGCGAAATCGGAGCGCTCCAGCATCTGGGCGACAGTTGCGGCCGAGGTGAGCTCCAACAGCCCACCCATGTCGAGCGCACCGAGCCACTCGGAGTTGCGTCGGATCTCGAGTCGCTCGTCGAGGAGGACCTTGCGAAACTGACCAAGAACGTTCTCCGCGTAGCCATTGACCTCCTCGGCGGTGAGGCGCTTGCGGGTGTCGCTCCTCAGTGACGGGTCACCTACCCGGGCCGTGAAGTCGCCAACGATCAATACCGCGGTGTGACCCATCTCCTGAAAATGGCGAAGCTTGCGCAGCACCACAGCCCACCCCAGCGTGACCGAAGGGGCGGTCGGGTCGAGCCCGAGTTTGACCCGAAGCTGGCGTCCGCTCTTCAGCTTCTCGAGCAGCTCGTCCTCAGGGACCACCTTGTCGGTGTGCCGAAGAAGATATGGAAGCTGGTCAGCGGGCGTCATGGTCGGCGCGAGGGTAAACCACCCCGAGTCAATGCCTCAGCCTCCGTTGGCAGTTGAGGTGGCGACGATGAAGCGCCAGGGAAGATCACGAGCCTTGGAGATGCCGATCCGAGGTGTGGCCATGACGAGTTGCGGTGGAGAGCCCGGCTCGAGCCGGAGCGGGGAGTCGTCGTCAAACAGGTTGGTGCCATCGTGGGAACCGTCGATACCCAGGGCCTGGGACAGCTTGCCGGGCCCGTTGGCCAACTCGGTATCGCGCCCGCGCCTCGCACGTGCGGCCCCGACACCGTCGACCACCTCGCCTCCCCGGAACAGGATCGCCCACCCGGTGCCCTCCGGCCCGGCCGAGACATTGGCACACCAGTGCATCCCGTACGACCGATAGACGTAGAGCGTGCCCGGGCGCTCGAACATCGACCCGTTGCGCCCTGTGCGACCCTTGAAGGCATGAGATGCCGGGTCATCCTCACCCCGGTAGGCCTCGACCTCGTTGAGCCTCACCGCGACAGAAGAAGATCCGATGGTGGAAACCAGGACGGCCCCGAGCAACAGCGGAGCTGCAACCTCAGGGGACCCGGCAAGTTGCGCGGCTAATTCCACGAGGACCGGGCTCAGGCCCCGCGGAGTTGCGCGCCGACGGCGGTGGCTGCCTCGATCATCGCCCCACGCACTGGAGACACTTCCTCGTTGGTGAGAGTGCGGTCTGGTGCTCGAAGCCGGTAGCGAATGGCCAACGCCCGCGACCCGTCGGGAATCCCTGCACCCTTGAACTCGTCGAACACGTGCGCCGATTCCACCATGGCCCCGCCGGCGTCCACTGTCGCTCCCAGAACGGAGGAGACCGGGATCGAGTCAGCAACCAGGAACGAGAGGTCGAAGTCGACCGGCGGATACACCGATGGCGATTCCGACTGCACCAGCCCTGGCGAAGCCAACAGCGGATCCAGATCCAGCTCCGCCACTGCGACCCGGCCCAAGATCTCGTATCCCGAGGCCACCGTCGGGCTCAATTCACCGACGTACCCGATCGCGGACCCATTCAGCGTGACGGCCGCGGTTCGCCCCGGGTGGTATCCGGGTGGAGTGGCGGCAGTCAGGCCGATCCCTTCGAGGCCAAGGGCCCCAGCAACATGACGAAGGATTCCCAAAGAAATGCGCCCGTCAGCCTCCAGGCCAGGCTCATCGAGCGTCGACACACCTACGGGCCCGACCGCCACCCACGCCAGGCGTTCAACTTGCTCCGGAAGCCTCGAGTCATCGACGCCGGGTCGGGCCGCAAAAACGCGACCGGTCTCGAACAGGGCCACCGACGACGCCCCGTGAGAGAGGTTGAATCGGACCGCGTTGAGAAGGCTTGGCAGCATGGTTGGCCTGAGCCGCCCCTCTTCGTCCCGAAGCGGGTTCTTGACCCGGAGCACGTCGCCGAGCGACACCCCGAAGGCCAGGACATCCTCCTCGCCGACAAACGGGAGGGTCACCGCCTGGCTGATGCCGATCCCTACCAGCGACCGGTGGAGCACCCTCAGCCGTTTCTGTTCGGGCGTCAGTCCCCCGGCCGGCCCGGTAGGCACCGTGGCGTCGAACTTGTCGAATCCGTGGATTCGGGCGACCTCTTCGACGAGATCTGCAGGCCTGGTGACGTCGGGTCGGAAAGTTGGCACCACGACCGTCATCGGGTCTTCGCCCTCGACGCTCATCCCGAGCCGGCCCAGGATCGCGCTCACCTCCTCGTGAGTGAATCCGGGCCCGAGCAGGCGGGTCACCTCGGCCAGTTCGAATCGAATGGTTGCCGGGTCGACGACGGTGCCAACGACATCGATTGCGCCCTCGGGCACCTCTCCCCCGGCCAGCTCCGCGACCATGGCAGTGGCCCGGCGATTCGCCTCGTCGGCGAGATTGGGGTCAACGCCCCTTTCGAACCGGGTCGATGCCTCCGAGCGGAGGTTGTGCCGGCGTGACATGTACATGATCGTTGGCGGGTCCCACGAGGCAGCCTCCATCAGCACGTTGACCGTTCCGTCGGAGACCTCGGAGCGAGCCCCTCCCATGGTCCCTGACATCGAGGTCGGCCCCTCTTCGTCATAGATGATCAGGTCTTCATGGCTCAGCGTCCTCGTCTCATCGTCGAGGGTGACCAATTGCTCACCAGCCGCTGCTCTCTTGACGACAAGGTGCCTCCCGACGATCGAATCGGCGTCGAAGGCGTGGAGGGGATGGCCGAGCTCAAGCATCACGTAGTTGGTCACGTCGACGACATTGGAGATCGCCCTCATCCCCGCCTTCGCCATCCGGTGTCTCACCCACAGAGGCGACTTCCCGACGCTGACTCCACGGATCTCACGTGCTGTGAACCGCCGACAACCGACCGGGTCGCCAAGCTCGACCTCGATGCCAGTGGCTCCGGGGACAGTGTTCAACTCACGCTCCGGTGTGCGATATGGAAGGTCGAGGTAGGCGCCAAGGTCGCGGGCTATTCCCCGCAGTGACATCGCGTCGGGTCGGTTCGGAGTGACAGTGATGTCGAAAACGACATCGGGAAGCTCGACCAACTCGGAGAAGTCGATCCCGAGACTCGGCTCACCATCGAGGACCAGGATCCCCGAGTGGTCGTCGCCGAGACCGAGCTCGCGATCCGAGCAAATCATCCCGTTGGAATCGACGCCACGGATCGTCCTCTGCCCGATCTCGAACCCACCGGGAAGCACCGCGCCGGGCCGGGCCACGGCGACATAAGCCCCGTTTTCGAAGTTCCAGGCGCCACAGATGATCTGCTCCGGGCCGGCACCGACGTCGACCTGGCACACCCTGATCTTGTCCGCGTCCGGATGGGCCTTGATATCGACAACCTGACCCACAACGACGTCAGACCAATCGGCTTCGAGCACCTCGAAGCCCTCCACCTCGTGCCCAATCATGGCAATGATGTCGGACAGCTCGGAGGGCGAGAGCTCGGGAAGCGTGATGAACTCGGAGAGCCATCGGAGCGGGACTTTCACGAGAACTGCCTCAGAAAGCGCAGGTCGTTGTCGATGAAGTGCCGGATGTTGTTGATCCCGTGACGGACCATGGCGAGACGCTCGACACCCATTCCGAAGGCGAATCCAGACAAACTCGACGGGTCATATCCGACCGCCTCGAACACATTCGGATCGACCATCCCGCAACCGAGCATCTCCAAGTACCCCGCTCCCCCACATACCCGGCACCCTGCCTCACCGCCGTCGCAGGCGAAACAGGAGACGTCGAGCTCGGCACTGGGCTCAGTGAAGGGGAAGAAGTGGGGGCGGAGGCGAACCGTGGTCCGAGAGCCGAAGAACTCCTTGGCGAAGTGAGTCAGTGTTCCCTTGAGGTCGGAGAAGGTGATCGAGTCGTCAACCGCCAGCCCTTCGATCTGATGGAATACCGGGAGATGCGAAGCGTCGATGGTGTCGGTGCGATAGACCTTTCCCGGCACCACCACATACACGGGAGGGGGGTTCTGCTGCATCCATCGGACCTGGCTCGGTGACGTCTGGGTGCGGAGCAACAGCTCGTCCGCCGGATCCCCATAATCCAGGTACATGGTGTCCGACTCCAGCCGGCTGGGGTGAGTGGGCGGTGTGTTGAGGGCATCGAAGTTGTACCAACCGAGCTCGGCTTCAGGGCCAGAGGTGGTCAGGTACCCGAGGCCAACGAAGATGTCGACGACCTCGTCGATGGTTTGTTGGATCAGGTGCAGAGATCCGCGGGGGAAGTTGACCGACTCCAGAGTCACGTCGATGCGGTCACCGGTCAGTCGATGCTGCTCGTCGAGGATCGAGAGGGCGACACGGCGTTGGGCAATCAGGCGATCGATTTCGGTTGTGACTTCGTTGAGCCGGGCACCCACAAC
>DATDJH010000176.1:0-3113 GCA_036520635.1 Acidimicrobiia bacterium | reverse complement strand
CAGTGCCACTTCGGTGAGGTGGAGCTTGCCTTTGGGAACGATGATCCGAATCGGGGTGCCTCTGACCACGACTGGCTCGGTGGCCTCGAAAGCGCCGACGATGAAAGCCAGCAGGTAGGTGGACATCTTCATTGTCGGAGCGAAAACGAACTCGACCCTGCCGTCATCGAGGGCGGTTCGGCTCACCTCCTGGGTGTTGGAGTAGGCCTCGAGCCCATCAGCCACGACCATGGTCGTTTGGAAGGTTGCCTTGAAATCTGGCTCGTCCCATGCTGGGAACACCCGTCTGGCGTCGGTGGCCTGACACTGTGAGGTGGCGATGACGTGCTCGGTGCCGTCGGCGTCTTTGAAGCTGGAGCGATATAGGCCTCGCAGTTGGTCGTTGACAATGCCGGTGTATTCGATGTCGAGTTGGTAGGTCCCCGGGGTGGCCGGCGAGTTCAGTTTGAGTGTCACGAACTCGAAGTCTTCGTCGTAGGTGATCTCCTCGATGGTGATCGAGTCTGTATCAGAGGTCAGAGTCACCGAGCCAAAACTCAGCTCCGCGCAGTTCATGACAATGGCTTCGACTGTCTCCACAACACCAACGGTTATTGAGACTTTTCCCTTGAAGGTGAAGGTTTCGAGGTCGGGCTCCAACCGGACTGCGTAATGGCTCGGGATGACCTGGCGCGGCAAACGATAAGGATTCTCTGACACAGATAGCCTCGATAGTCAGTGGACCGGCCAGATGGTACCGACTCAGGAATGTGCCCCGACCGAATGACGGGCATCGGGGCAGCCGCCTTTACGCTGGCCACCTGATGAGCGAGAAGTCGACAATCCTGGTGGCAGTTAACGGCCCGGACCGGCCAGGAATCTCGGCCGGCCTGATGCAAGTCCTCTCGGACTCCGGTGCTGAGATCTATGACGTAGAACAGATCGTGGTCCGGGGTCGACTCACCCTCAACATCCTGATTGGAGTGTCGGGCGAACGGGCCACTATCGGCGACCTCCTGTTCTACGGATGGCAACAGGATCTCAATGTCGACTTCGAGGTGGTTGACGACGCGCCCAGCCCCAACCGAGCGATGTCAGCGGTGACGGTGATCGGCATGAAAATCGGGCCCGAAGAGTTCGGAGCGGTCGCCTCCGCCATCGCGGCCGGCGAAGGCAACATAGAACGAATCTTCAGGTTGTCCCGCTATCCGGTTGTCTCCTACGAATTGCTCGTCTCCGGCGGGGACCTCTCGGTGATCAGGGAGGGACTGGTCTTGGCCGCGACTCAGCTGCCCATCGACGTCGCCATTCAGCCCGACGGATTGGAGCGGCGAGCGAAGCGCATGGTGATCATGGATGTGGACTCGACCCTCATCCAGCACGAAGTGATCAACCTCCTCGCCCGGGAGGCCGGAGTGGAGGAACAGGTCGTCGAGATGACCCATCTCGCCCTCACCGGCGAGATGGACTTCGAGAAGTCGTTGCGGGAGCGGGTCGCGTTGCTCAAGGGGCTCGATCAGGTGGCCTTGACCAGGGTCTTTGAGAACATAACGCTCACCAGTGGCGCCAGGACGTTCATCCGGACCCTCAAGCGGTTGGGCATGGTCACTGCGATTGTCTCCGCCGGGTTCACCAGGTTCACCAATGTCCTGGCCGCGGATCTCGGGATCGACTACTCCCTGTCGAACACTCTCGTGGACGTGGACGGAGTTCTTACCGGTGAGTTGACCGGTGAGTTCGTCGACGGGCCCCGTAAAGCTCAGTTTCTGAAAGCGATCGCGGAGGCGGAAGGCATTCCGCTGGCCCAGGTGGTCGCGGTCGGAGACGGGGCGAACGATTTGGACATGCTGGCGGCCGCCGGGCTGGGGATTGCCTTCAACGCCAAGCCCGTGGTTCGCGAGAAGGCCGACACCAACATCTCGGTCCCATTTCTCGACGCGATCCTCTTCATCATGGGAATCAGACGACAGGACGTTGAAGACGCCGATGCCTCGGACCCCGACTTCGAGTCACCGGACCGGATCGAAGTGCCGGGGATCCCGCCGGTCTAGGCGAGCGGCGACCTCAGTACCACTCGTGATGGAAGAACTCACCACGGGGACGGTCGACCCGTTCGAAGGTGTGAGCCCCGAAGAAGTCCCGCTGCGCCTGGATGAGATCCGCTGGCAATCGCGCGGAGCGCATCGAGTCGAAATAGGCAAGAGCGCTCGAGTATGCCGGGGCGGGGATACCGGCGGTCACCGCTCCGGCGACGACCTTTCGCCACGGAGTCTCGGCTTCGAGCAAGGCTTTGGCGAAGAACTGGTCCTCCGTCATGTCGGCCAGGCCCGGGTCGCGCACATATGCGGCCGTGATGTCCTCGAGAAAGGCTGCCCGGATGATGCACCCCGCCCGCCAGATCGAGGCGATCGACCCCGGGCTCAGGCTCCAATGGTGCTCGTCCGAAGCCTTGAGCATCAAACGGAAGCCCTGGGCGTAGGAAATGATCTTCGATGCGTACAGCGATTGTTCGATGTCTCCGGCGCCGACTCCCGATAGGTCGCCGATCGGAGTGGGGAAGACGGTTGCCGCTCTCTGACGACGGTCCGGGTCGGAGCTGACAATCCGGGCATACACAGCTTCGGCTACCAGCGTGGTTGGTTCGCCGAAATCCATGGACGAGATCACGGTCCACTTGCCGGTGCCCTTCTGGCCGGCGGCATCGAGGACCAGGTCCACCATCGGTTGCCCGTTCTCGGTGGCCTTGAGTATGTCGCGGGTGATCTCGATCAGGTAGGAACGGAGCCGGCCGTCGTTCCAACCACCGAAGACCTCCGAGATCTCACCGACGCTCATGTCTATGCCACGACGCATCAAGTCGTACGCCTCGGCGATCACCTGCATGTCGCCGTACTCGATTCCGTTGTGCACCATCTTCACGAAGTGACCGGCACCCCCGGGGCCGATCCATTCGCAACACGGAGCACCATCGGGTGCCCGGGCCGCGATTCCCTTGAGCATCGGCTCCACTCGATCCCAGGCGGCCCGGCTGCCTCCAGGCATCAGAGATGGCCCGTGCCTTGCTCCCTCTTCCCCGCCGGAGATGCCCATGCCCAAATAGAGCAGACCGTGGCCTTCGACCACCGCTTGTCGGC
>DATDJH010000175.1:0-2853 GCA_036520635.1 Acidimicrobiia bacterium | reverse complement strand
CCGTTGATCCGGTCCAGAAGAACCTGGTCCACCATGTCCTGGTACTCCGGGTGACGCCCGACCCAGGCAGCAATGAACGGGCATAACGGCACGATGGTCCCGCCCTGCGCCTTCACATCATCGAGGGCAAACCGGGCGAGTCTTGACCCGAGGCCTCTGCCCTCGTGGTCGGCGTTGACCTCGGTGTGGACGAATATGTGACGGCCGCCCCGAAGCTGATACACGGCCATGGCAACTACCCGCCCGTCTCGCTCGGCCACGTAGCGATGCAGGTCTGGATCGTCTCTGAACTGGACTTCGGATTGGGTCTCGTGGCCGCCGTCAGTGATCTCAGTACCTCCCTGGCGCGGGACGGTAATGACTCAGAGCAGGGTTGACGACCTGGCGAGGCCTCAGTGGTGCTCGGCGGCCTCGGCCTCGGCCTTGGTGCGATGGACGGTGCCATCGGGATGCTCGGGCGGTGAATAGAGGGAGTACAGCTTGACCGCGCCACTCCCGGTGTTGGTCACGTTGTGCCACACGCCGGCGGGCACGATGAAGGCCCAATCGTCCTCGACGTCGTGGCTCTCGTCGACCGCGTCCTCGGTTCGACCGAAGTCAACTCGAGCCTGACCCTGCTCCAGCCGGAGGAATTGATCCCGATTGTGATGGGACTCCCAGCCGATCTCTTCGCCGGGGAGGAGGCTCATCACGGTGAGTTGGGCGTGCTCCCCCGTGTGAACCACGGTTCTGAATGTTGTGTTGTCGAGGGTCAGTTGTTCGATGTCATCGAGCCATCCCAGCACGTTGTCTCCTCGTCTTTTCGGCTGATCCTATGGACCGGCAGGAACGCTGTGTTCGCTTGTTTTCTCGTCATCGCCGCTGTCTGCCCACCGCTCTCTTGCCGCGGCCACACCCAGGTCGATGACTTTGCTGAGATCCTCGGCGGCCTGCTTGGCTGAATCCAAGGCTTCCATCCGGCTTTCCCTTGTGGAATTCCAGGCCGACTTGGTCGCCTCGGCGGTCCGATCCAGGGCGGCTTGAGCATCGTCCACCCACCTGGTTCGGGCAGCGTCCGCTGATGATCCGGAGTCACTCTGTTGGCTGTCTGACATTGCATTCTCCTTGTCGGTTTACTCCATGACTCCTAGACCGAGGCTCCGCGAACCAGTCTGACCAGTGCGGTGATCATGGCGATGACCGTCCCGATCACGCTGAGCACGAGCACAAACCGGGTCACTGGTTCCCAGTTGAACTGGGAGCTCGAGAAGTCGAAGGGGAACACTTGATAGGTCCGGACTGCCACCGCCACAGTTATGCCCCCGAGCCCGATCTGGCATACCGACTTGAACCAAGGGGCGTCGTAGGCCAGATAGACCACGTTGGCAGCGATGGTCGCCAGCAACGACAGATTGATCAGCCAGAGCACTTGCTCGAAGTCGGCGGTGAGGAACGGGGCCCAGCCCCACGCCAGGATGTTGTTGGCGATCACCAACATCGCGATGTTGATCGCGATGGCAATCATGTAGCCGACCTGAACCGCAGGCTTGGACTTGATCATTTGGATTTGCGCGGTGCTCATCAGGTCTCCTCGAACGATCTCGGACGATTTTCGTTCAGAGACTCCTCATGCGGCCAGAGGAAAAGGTCCATGTTTGGGCGCCTATGGTCAGCCCGTGGCGAGTCATCCCGTTCGACCTGTGAAGGTTTCCGCGCGAATACCGGTGCCACCGGACCTCTTGTTTGCCTTCGTTTCCGACACGCGAAACGACCCTCTCTGGTGCGACAACGTCGAGACGGTGGATCAAATCGAGGGCGATGGTGTCGAGGCTGGGGCGAGATTTCGTTTTCACCAGCATCTCGATCGCCCCCGATCTGATCGAATCGAGTTCGATGCCGATGTCGTGATCATCGATGTCGGCCCGAGGACGATCACCTGGCAGGTCACCGACAAATTCCAGGATCGAAACATTCAATTGATTGTGGAACCGGACGGCGCGGGCTCGAAGATCACGCAGATCACCGAGGCCTCCTTCCAACGTCCGCCAGGCTTGGCCAAGTGGGCCTATCCGTTGCTGGCTCGCCGCACCTTCAAGGGACAGTTCGCACAGCTGGCGGCATACTTCGAAGGGCTCGGCGCAAAGTAGCCATCGGGAATATCCCAACCCCGGCCACCGCTGAACAGACCTCACCATGGAACTTGGGATCACCACTTTCGCCGAGACCTACCCGGATCCGCTCACCGGCGAGAAGATCAGCCATGGGCAGAGACTGCGCCAGGTGCTCGACGAGATCGTCCTTGCGGAGGAGGTTGGACTGGATGTCTACGGCGTCGGGGAGCACCATCGCCCTGATTTCGCCGCCTCGGCCCCTGCTGTGGTTCTTGCTGCTGCGGCGGGAATGACGAAGAGGATCCGCCTCAGTCCCGCTGTCATCATCCTCAGTTCCGCCGATCCGGTCCGGACCTTTCAAGACTTTGCCACCCTGGACCTTGTCTCTTCGGGTCGGGCAGAGCTGCTGGTAGGCAGGGGGTCCTTCATCGAGTCCTTCCCACTGTTCGGGTATTCGCTGTCCGACTACGACGAGTTGTTCAGTGAGAAGCTCGACCTGCTTCTGGCGATCCGTGACAACGAAAAGGTGACCTGGTCGGGGAAGCATCGCCCCCCACTCCAGGATCAGAGAATTTTTCCCAGGCCCGAGCAGGATCCGCTGCCGGTGTGGGTGGGTGTCGGAGGCACCCCGGAGTCGATCGTCCGCGCCGCCACCCGCGGCCTTCCCGTGGCTCTCGCCATTATCGGGGGCAACCCTGACCGGTTCGCCTTCTTCGCCGACCTCCATCGGCGAACCCTCGTCGAGTCCGGGTATGACCCCGCA
>DATDJH010000174.1:0-2539 GCA_036520635.1 Acidimicrobiia bacterium | reverse complement strand
GGTCTGACTACGGTCTGAGAAATGGGTTTGTTCCTCATCTCGGCGCCCTCCAATGCCGGTCCCGGTGAACGTCAGAGGATGCTGGACGCCGCAGCCGATAGGTTCTCGGAGCAGGGCGTTGGGCGAGCAGAACTGGTCCGGATCGACGTGCCGGGGCGTGGCGCCGGCGAGGAAGGCGATGGTTCGCTTCGAGCCGAGATCGAGCCATTGGTGCCCCTGCTCCAGTCAGGTTCCCTCTTCGGAGACAGGCAGGGCCTGGAGATCATGGATGCCCAGAACCTCCAGGTTGCGGAGTCCGGAGTTCTCGCTGAGCTGTTGGCCACCACGGACCTGGATTCGATCGAGGTCGTTGTCCTGGTGACTGGTACCACCCCGAGGCCCGTGGCCAAGGTAGTCCAGGAACGGGGCAAGTCGGTGTCGGTCGGCAAGATCTGGGAACGTCAGGCATCCCAATGGCTGGATGCCGAGGTCCGCGATCGCAGCCTTCAGCTGGACAAGGGAGCCAAGGACGCCTTGCTTCAGAAGTTCGGCACCGACACGGCCGGAATGGGAAGGGCCCTCGACCAACTGCACGGGAGCTCGGGAAAGTTCACGAAGCAGATGATCCTGGATCGGTTCAAGAATCGCCCGGACGAGCCAACCTTCCACATCACCGATGCCATTTCGAAGGGCGACGTCGGTGTGGCATTGCGCAGGCTTTCGGACTTCCTGGTCCACGGCCACCCGCTGGTCTACCTGGCGGCCGTCGAGTCCGATCTCAAGAAGCGGTCATTGGCCGCAGCGGCCCCCAACGAGGACACGTTCCGGGAGTGGACAGGGGCGCGATCGACCGACCGTGGGGCCTCACGGGTGTGGTCTCAACGAGGAAAAGTCCGGGAGTCGTCGTTGCGCAAGGCTCAGCAGGCGTTGGTGCGCGCCGACCGGGTGATCAAGTCACAGCCGGAAGAGGTGCACCGGGTGACACTGGAGCGGCTGACAGTGGCGCTGTGCCGCTGGTACGGATGACGTCAGCTAGATGCGGTGGCCTTCTTGGCCAACCGTGACTTCTTACGGGCTGCTGTCTTCTTGTGCAGCACACCCTTCGAGGTGGCAACGTCGATCTTCTTCTGAGCGGCCTTATAGAGCTCGTCGGTGGGCTCGCCGGCAGCCGCTGCGGTCTCGACCTTCTTGATGCTGGTCTTGAGATCGCTGTTGACCGATTTGTTGCGCATCCGCAGACCCTCGTTCTGACGGTTCCGCTTGATCTGCGACTTGATGTTGGCCATGTTGAAACCTGAATCCGTTGATGGGAGACCGGCTAAACCCCTTTCGGGACCGCCGGAAACGGCAGAGTAGCAGGGGCTGGATCGAAGTTACAATGGCGGTCCCCCACTCTCGTGACCACTCAAGCGCGCATCCGCAACTTCTCGATCATCGCCCACATCGACCACGGAAAGTCGACCCTGGCCGATCGCCTGCTCGAGCGCACCGGGGCAGTCAGTGAACGCGACATGCGAGAACAGGTTCTCGACACGATGGACCTGGAACGAGAGCGCGGGATCACGATCAAGGCGCAAACCGTTCGTCTACGCCATGTCGGGGTTGACGGCGAGGAGTACATCCTCAACCTGATCGACACCCCCGGTCATGTGGACTTCTCTTACGAAGTCTCCCGATCTCTGGCGGCCTGCGAGGGTGCGCTGCTCTTGGTCGACGCCGCTCAGGGCGTCCAGGCCCAGACGCTGGCCAACGCCTATCTCGCCATCGAGGCAGGTCTGGAGGTGATCCCGGCGATCAACAAGATCGATCTGATTGCAGCCAATCCCGAGCAAGTCGCCGGCGAGATCGTCAACGTCCTCGGCGGCTCGCCCGAGGACATCGTCCGTCTCTCCGCCAAGACCGGAGACGGCGTTGACGTCTTGCTGCAGCGTTTGGTGGAACAGGTGCCGCCCCCGGCCGGTGATCCCGATGCTCCGCTGCGCGCCCTGGTCTTCGACTCCTACTTCGACGCTTACCGCGGGGTCGTCTGCTACATCCGGGTTGTCGACGGTCGCCTCAGTTCCGGCCAGAAGATCAGGCTCATGGCAACCGGCGAGAACCACGATGCCAATGAAATCGGGGTTCTCACTCCTTCGGCCAAACCGATACAGATTCTGGGTGCGGGTGAGGTCGGTTACCTGATTACGGGTGTCAAAGAGATCGATCGGATCAAGGTCGGCGACACCCTCACCGACGCCAACCGTCCTGCTCACGAGCCCCTGCCCGGGTACTCCGAGCCGAAGCCGATGGTGTTCTCCGGGATGTTCCCCACCGACGGCGACGATTTCGAACGTCTCCGGGAAGCCCTCGAGAAGTTGCGTCTCAACGACGCATCACTCGTCTACGAGCCGGAGAGCAGCCGCGCCCTCGGTTTCGGCTTTCGTTGTGGCTTTCTCGGGCTGCTCCACATGGAGATCATCCGGGAGCGCCTCGAGCGGGAATACGACCTGGATCTCGTTGCCACCGCGCCATCAGTGGCCTACCGAGTGACGATGCCCAACGGCACGATCAAAGAGATCAA
>DATDJH010000173.1:0-5648 GCA_036520635.1 Acidimicrobiia bacterium | reverse complement strand
ATACGGTTCGAGGTCGGCTTCCTCGAACGGGCCGACCGCACCAACCACCCGCTCGCCGGTGAAGAGATCGGTCGCGATCGCCTGCACGTCCTCGAGGGTGACCGCCTCCAGCTTGGCGAGTCTCTCGCCCACCGAAAGATGCGGCATACCTGAGAGCTCGTCGCGTCCGAGGCGGACCATCCGGCTGTTGGGGTCCTCCAGAGAAAGGGCGAGACCGCCGCGCATCGACCCCCTGGCCCGCTCCAACTCTTCTTCGGTGATTCCGTCGGCGACGACTTTCGACAACTCGTCCCGGATCACGTTGAGAGCTGTGTCTGTCTGACTCGGGGTGGTCCCAACGTAGACGCCCCAGGCACCGGCGTCGGCATAGGCCAGGCGGAAGCCGTACACGGCATAGGCAAGGCCTCGCTCCTCGCGCACCTCGCGGAACAGACGTGAAGACATTCCCGAGCCGACGACGTGGTTCATCACTTCGAAGGCCCACCGTCGGTCATCGGATCGGGTGAGGCCCATGCCCCCGAGGACAACGTGCGCCTGCTCTGTGTCGCGACGGGTGATCGACACACTCGAGACCGGCGCGTTCTCTGCGAACTCGTGATCGACGGAATCGCCCGACCAGTCACCAAAGCGGGATGCCACCATCTCGACAACTGCCTCGTGGTCCAAAGACCCCGCGGCCGCGACGACCATCGATCCGGCCCCGTAGCGGCGCTTCCAATAGCCGTTGATGTCGTCCCGGGACATCCCCCTGATCGAATCTCTCGTCCCCAGCACCGGAGCCTCCAACGGATGACCGGAGAACATGGCAATGCTGAAGTTCTCGAAAGCAACATCGTCGGGGTCGTCCTCGTTCATGTTGATCTCTTCGATGACCACCTGGCGCTCGGCATCGATCTCGTTCTGGCGAAATGCCGGCTTTTGGATCATCTCGGCGAGGACGTCGAACCCGGTGCCCAGGTCCTGATCGAGCAGCCTGGTCCAGTAACAGGTGTTCTCCTTGGAGGTGAAGGCGTTCGATTCCGCCCCGATCGAGTCGAAGATCTCGGAGACCTGACGCGCGGAGAGTGTCTCCGAGCCTTTGAACAGGAGGTGCTCGAGAAAGTGCGATGCCCCGTGCTCGTTCGGAAGCTCGTCACGGGTCCCGGTGTCGATCCAGCAGCCGAGGGCGATGGATCGCAGGGAAGGCATCGGCTCGGTGATGACGCGGATGCCATTGGGAAGTGTGGTGAGGTCGTAATGCACCCCGGGAGTGTATTGGGCGATAGGCCGTAGGCCGCCATCGGGCTGGTTTGACACTCATGAGACAATGACCCGCTATGCGTGGCCGCGACCAGACGTTCCTTACCGACCTGATCGACCCCGAAGAGCGGGCGATCGAAGCAGTTGTCAGCCGATATCAGAAGGTCGCGCCCGCAGTCACTAGGTTCGCCAGAACACTCGCCAAGAACCCCAACCTCCGAGTCCGGCTCGGGTCGGAGGCGGCTGCTTCGGACGACGAAGTGGTGTGCGACCCACGGATCTTCCAGGCCGCGTACCTTCGCAATGCGCCAGTCACACCTGACGAGGTCGCACTCGCATCGGCTCTTCACGAGGTGATGCACCTGGTCACCACCAACTTCGACGAGGTCCGTGAGGTTCCGGAGAGCTGGCCGGTCGACCTCGAGAACCCTCCTGACGGCCCCGTCGACCTTCTCACCGCTCTGGAACGGACCAACAAGCCCGTGGCCGAGGTCTTGTTCTTCTCCCTGGAGGACGCCCGCCAGGAGCGTCAGGGGATGTCGGTGTACCCCGGCGCCCGATCGGTCCTGGCCGACCTCTACATGTCCTCGTTGTCACAGGCGATTGCCCGGTCCGGTGCTTTGAGCCAGTTTGTGCTCGGCTGCTTCCTCCTCACCGGTGGTTACGTGGAGCGTGATGTCTTGGAGAAGAGGTTCGAGGCGAATGCTGCCATGGCCCTCGACGATGGGTCCGGCCAATGTGAGATGGCCGCCGAAGCCAGTGATCCATGGGAGGTCGCCCAGCTCGCCCTCGAGCTCGAAGCCATCGCCCGGGCCAACGGGTTGATCTCGGAGGCGCAGTCCATGGACACCCACGCCAAACGCCACATCGCCGCCGAAGCCGAAGCCGAGAAGGCTCAAGACGGTGTCGATGCGGTGAGATTGACTTCGCCGATCCTCACCGACGCCGACTCCTATCAGGACACGAGGCGCTCCGCGGAGTCCCGCTCCGCCCTTTCCGATCGCCGCGGTGCCTCGGACATAGCTGGTGAGGATTCCACCGACCAGCTGCTTCGGGTAAGCCAGGCCCCCGACGTGTTCCTTCCCACCGGACAGGGAGGGAAAGTGGTGGTCACCCCGATCCCGTCGAGCTTTGCCCGCTTCTCGGAGGAAGGCCTGGCGTCGTTGCGCGCGGCGTCGCGACGCTGGGATGTGGCTCAGCGCAGGGTGTCCGGCGAGTTGTTCCCCCTGTTCACCGCCAATCAACGCCGGGGTCTCCGATCGGGTTACGACCAGGGCGACGTGTCGCCGCACGCCGCGCTCTTCATCGGTGCCGGCCTCTACCAGCGTCTCTACGAGCGGCGGGCGGTGCGGACCAGACGGGAGTATGCGGTGTCCCTGCTGGTTGATGCCTCCGCCTCCATGCTCAGCCCGCGGCGCACCCCTGGCTCAGCATCGTCGTGGGCGATGCCGGCCGCCCTTCTCGGGGCCTGGACCATGGCTCACCTCTGCGAAGAGCTCCAGATCGACTTCGAAGTGGCGTTGTTCAATCGGGGCTTCGCCGCTGCGCCGGACGACACCGAGCACAGCTACCGACACAAGCGCTCGTCCGCCGCGGCCGGGCTCAAGCAAACCCACGGGACTGCCGCCGACCGACTGACTTCGACGGTCAATCACTACCTGGTCAAGCCATTCGAGCGGAGGTGGCGCGACGCAGAGCCCTCGCTGGCCGGCCTCTTCTACACGGCCGCCGAGCCGAGAGCGGCCGCCACGCTGGCCCGTCGCGACCCGAAGACCTCCCCGCCGGTCTCCCTTTTCGAAAAGGCAGCAAACGTTGACGAGTTCAACGTCATACACGCCGCCGAGCGAATGGCCCGCCTCGGAGCCGAGGTGAGGGTCCTGATGGTCCTCGCTGACGGCATGACCCGGGGCTCGGTCGAGGCACTCGCTAAATCCGTCGCCGCCGTAGAGAGCGGTGGCACCACTGTCATCGGCCTTGGCATCGGAGACCACACGGTCGATGTTGCCTATCGCCGCCACGAGGTCGTGGAGCAGCCCGAAGGGCTGGCCCAGGCCATGATCGACGGGACCCGGAGCGCCCTGCGCCGCAGTCTCGCACTTTGGGGCATGGACACCTGGTGGCTGCGCCCCTCCGCTTATCGACCCAAACAGGAGAAATCCATTGCCTGACACCGTCACCTTCCACGACCCGAGCGGAGAGGGGCCGACCATCGAGTTGGCCCGATTCGAGATACCCAAGACCCTGGAGGACCGGGCGCTCAGGATCCGCAAGATCCCCGAGCCGGATCCCTATTACATCGACCTGGGGATGCTCTATCGGTTTGCCCAAATCGAGCAGGCGCGACGCTCGGGTGCCCCTGGTCTGGTGCCCTTGCACGTCGCGGTGCGAGGCCACATGGGCACCGGCAAGGACCACGACATCGAGCAATTCGCCGCCGCCATGGGACTCCCCTACTTCCGGATCCCGTTGACCGGTGAGGTGCGTGACGTGACCCTGATCGGGTCGACCCGGCTCCAGGGTGACGGCAAGGGCGGGACCGAGAGCCGTTGGGAGGATGGCGACATCACGCGCGCCCTTCGCGGGCCGTCGCTTCTCAACCTCTCCGAGTTGAACGCGGCCGGCGCCGAGACTCTGTTCGCCCTCCACGGGCTTCTGGATCGTTATGCGGCCCTCGATCTTCCCCACGGAGAGACAGTCGCCCTCCGCGACGATGTGCGGATCTTCGGAACGATGAACCCCACCGACCTTCGTGACTACGCCGGCACCCAGACTCTGAACAAGGCATTCGCTGATCGCTGGGTGATTTGGGAGAAGAGCTTTCCCGGCAGCGAGCAGGTGGAAGCGATGTTGACCCGTCGTTACCCCGAGCTGAAGTCAGAGTACGTGGAAGCCATCGCCAGGCTGGCTGTCGAGGTCAACGAATCGTTCGACGCGCAGGACACCGGTGTCCGGGTGGAGACGCCGCTCTCCCTCCGTTCGATCCTGGATCGGATCCCCACCGGTCTCATCGTCTACCAGAAGGGCCCCGATCCCCTGCGTCGCACCTGGGAGGAATACGTGCTGCCCCATGTCGACCAATTCGACCGTGACCACTACGAGACGGTGTGGAATGCCGTCGTCAGAAAGGGCCCCACAGTCAGCCCGTTCTGACCGTATTGGATATCGTCGCAACCCATGCCCTACGACCTCGGCAAACCAGAGCTCGACGAGAAGGTGCGGGAGCTCGTTGAAGCAACCTCGAGCAACGCCAACGAGGAGCTGATCGCCGAGTTGGTGACGACGGTCCTCAAGTTGCATCGGGATGGCGCGAGCCGGGCCGACCTGCGAATGATGAACACCGCCCTGAAGGAAATGCGCTATTCGAATCTGGTGTTCTCCCGTCACCGCGAGCCGAAGGTCACCATCTACGGCTCGGCTCGCCTCAGCGAGCAGGACCCCAACTACCAGCTTGCCGAAGACTTCGCGGCGAGGATCGTGACCAAAGGGTGGGGGGTGATCACCGGTGCCGGGCCCGGGATCATGGAGGCGGGCACCCGTGGCGCCGGCACCGACCGGTCCTACGGGGTGAACATCAGGCTGCCATTCGAGGCGGCGCCCAACCGCTATCTCGACCAGTCGCGCACAGTCAATTTCAAGTACTTCTTCACTCGCAAGCTGGCCTTCGTCAAGGAGTCACATGCCTTCGCGATCCTGCCCGGCGGATGGGGCACCCTCGACGAGGCGTTCGAGCTTCTGACACTGATTCAAACCGGGAAGAGCGACCTGCACCCGATCGTCCTCCTGGAAGCACCCGGCACCGGCTATTGGGCGCCGATGATCGAATTCATCCAGGATCACCAATTGGAGGGCGGGCTGATCTCCCCAAGTGACCTCGCCCTCTTTTTCCATACTCACGACCCGATCGGGGCCTGTGACCACATCTGGCATTTCTACGCCAACTACCAATCCCAGCGTTATGCCGGAGGGCGGCTCATCCTGCGTCTGGTGCGCGGGCCTGACGACGCCCAACTCGAGCAGCTGAACAAGGAGTTCGCGGACATCGTCGTCGAGGGTGAAATCGAGCGGGCCGAGGCATCGCAGGCCGAGATCAGCGACGGCGACTCTTTGGAATCAGATCGGATCGCTTTTGTCTTTGATCGGCGTCAATTCGGCCGTCTCCGTCAGCTGATCGACCACCTGAACGACCTGGTTGGAACACCGGAATCCTTCGAATTGCCCGAGCCTATGACCGAGGAGCAAGCGGAAAGACCCTGGTGAGAGGGTAGTTTCGCCTGGGAATAGCTTGCGGGGGGCTACTACCATTGGAACGTGCGCGACATCCTTTCCGACCTGGTGGCCGAACAACAGTTCCTCGATCAGTCCCTACAAAGGATCCCGATCAAGATCTGGGACATGGTGACCCCCTCGAA
>DATDJH010000172.1:0-6010 GCA_036520635.1 Acidimicrobiia bacterium | reverse complement strand
CGGGACCGGCCAGTCGGCTCTCGACGGGATCATCCGTGCAACCAACGTCCTGTTGGCAGGCTCTACGTTCGTGGTCATCGGCTATGGCGACTGTGGGCGTGGCGTTGCGCATCGCGCCGACGGAATGGGCGCCAATGTCATCGTCGTCGAGGTCAACCCGGTCCGGGCGCTGACCGCGGCGATGGACGGCTACCGCGTCATGACGTCTGATGATGCCGCCCGGGAAGGGGACATATTCGTGACCGTCACCGGCAACAAGCATGTCTTGCGCAGCCACCACTTCGACATGATGAAAGACGGGGCGATCCTGGCCAATGCCGGCCATTTCGACATCGAGATCGAGCTCGATGCCCTGGCTCGGAAGTCAGTGGCGCGACGGGAGATTCGGGACAACCTCGAGGAGTTCGAATTGGCAGACGGTCGCCGTCTCCTCGTGGCCGCCGAGGGTCGTCTGGTCAATCTCGGCGCGGCCGAAGGTCATCCCGCCGATGTGATGGACATGAGCTTCGCCAATCAGGCCCTGGCCGCCGAGTTCCTCGTCCTCAATCAGGACGAGTTGGAACCGATCATCCACACCCTGCCTCCGGAGATAGACCAAGAGGTGGCCCGCATCAAGCTGGAGCATCTTGGTGGAGGTCTCGAGACCTTGACGGATGAGCAGATCGCATACCTGTCGGGGTGGCGCGAAGGCACCTGAGGCCTAGTTAATACGGAGGCCTCGAAAGCTTTTCGTCCGTCTCGTAAGGTCGGAGAGAGTGCTCTGTCAGTCTTGCTTTGCGGCGACCAAGGGAATTCTCTGCGCGACATGCCGGGGCCTGATGCGCCCGGCTCCGGATCGTGTGCTGAGCGGGGGCGTCCGATTGGTGGCGGCGTTCGAGCACTCCGGACCGGCTCGTGCGTTGGTTCATCAGCTCAAATATCGGGGTCTCACGGCATACGCCGACGTGGTCGCGATGGTCCTCGAGGGCATAATCCCCAGGCTCCCCATCGTTCCTGTGCCCCGTGTGTGGAGCCGTCAGTTGCAGTACGGCGTCGACCCGGCGGTCGTGCTCGCCGAAAGACTCGCGAGATCGCTCAGGGTTCCGGTTATCAAATCACTTTCGGCGCCGATACATACCCGTAGACGTGCAGGAGGCGACCACTCGAGACCAGTTGCGCCGTTCCGGATGACCGAGGTCATCGCGGGCGGCGTTGTGTTGGTCGACGACGTGGTCACCACCGGGAGGACTCTCGAAGCGGCGATCGGTTTGCTCGGCGCAGAGAGAGTGGCGTTGGCGGTTTGTGCCAATGCGGCGCCCCCGGTGTCTAGTCTCCCGGCACCGAAACGTGGTCAGATCTGAACTTTTTGCCAATAGCCAGGTAACACCAAGAATGTCATCCGTAGTCATAGTCGACGACGCCGAGCTCTTCCGCGAGGCGCTGCGTGCCGCCTTCGCACAAGAGGGCTTCGATGTGAGAGCCGTAGCGGCAGACGCCATGAAGGGCATCGACATCACCAGGGAGCATCAGCCAGACCTCGTGATGCTCGACCTTTTGATGCCGGGGATGTCAGGTCTCGAAGTGGTGGGAACCATCATCAAGGCGAGCCCCCGCACCAAAGTCGTCCTGCTGACTTCCAGCGAGTCGGCGGAAGACCTACTCGCCGCGGTGAAAGCCGGGGCATCGGGTTATCTGACCAAAGACACCCCGCTTCCACGTCTGGTCGCCGCCATGCACGACGTGATCGACGGTGGAGCCGCCGTATCACCTGCCATGGGCGGGAAGCTCTTCACCGCATTGAGGGATCTGCTCAAGCACAGCGGCATGATGAGTGCCCGTGTCCCCGAGCTCACCGGAAGGGAGCTCGAGATCCTCGGCCTTGTCGGAAATGGAAAGACTTCGCGGGAGATCGCCGAGGAGTTGTTCATCTCGGAGAACACCGTCCGCAATCACGTTCGCAACGTCCTCGACAAGCTCGGCCTTCGCTCCCGATTCGAGGCTGTGACCTGGGCCCAGCGAGAAGGCCTGATCCAGGTCCGTTGATCGCGGCTCGCGAAGTGGGTCAAATCGCACCCACTTGTAACATGAGGCTCTAATGCCAATTCTCTCCAAGGTTCTCCGTGCCGGGGAGGGCAAGACGCTGAGAGAGTTCCAGGGGATCACCACTGCTGTGAACCAGCTGGAGCCGGTCTTCGAAGCCCTCTCCGACGAAGAGCTAAAAGCAAAGACACCTGAATTCAAGAAGCGCGTCGAATCGGGCGCCTCCCTCGAAGACATCGAGGCCGAGGCCTTCGCCGTGGTTCGTGAAGCCTCCAAGCGAGTCCTGGGCCAGCGTCCCTATGACGTGCAAGTGGTTGGTGCTGCTGCACTCCACAAGGGGATGGTTGCCGAGATGAAGACCGGTGAGGGCAAGACACTCGCCTCGAGCATGCCGGCCTATCTCAACGCGCTGAACGGCAAGGGCGTGCACATGGTGACGGTGAACGACTACCTGGCATCACGTGACGCCGACTGGATGGGTGCCATCCACCGGTTCCTGGGACTGACCGTGGGCCTCATCCAAACCTCGATGAGCCCCTCTGAGCGCCAACCCGCATACGCCTCGGACATCACTTACGGGACCAACAACGAGCTCGGCTTCGATTATCTCCGAGACAACATGGCGATGCGAGCTGTGGACCGCGTCCAGCGCGGCCACCCCTACGCAATCGTCGACGAGGTGGACTCGATCCTCATCGACGAAGCCCGAACCCCGCTCATCATCTCGGGCAGGGTCTCGGACAGTGCAAGGTGGTATCGGGACTTCGCCAAGCTCGCCAATCGTCTCCAGAAGGACCGCGACTATCAGGTCGATGAGCGCAAGCGCCAGGTCCTCACCACCGAAGAAGGCGTGACCCTGGTTGAGCAGATGCTCGGAGTGGAGAACCTCTTCGACCACGCCGCTGTTGACTTTGTCCATCATCTGGAAGCCGCTCTCAAGGCCAAAGAGCTCTATCTCCATGATGTCGACTATCTGATCGACCATGGCGAAGTGAAGATCGTCGATGAGTTCACGGGCCGCGTCCTCGAGGGCCGGCGCTACTCAGAAGGCCTTCACCAGGCGATCGAGGCCAAGGAAGGGGTTGCGGTCAAGGAGGAGAACCAAACCCTCGCCACCATCACCCTCCAGAACTACTTCCGGCTGTACGAGAAGCTGGCGGGCATGACCGGGACCGCCGAGACCGAGGCCGCCGAGCTCGCCCAGATCTACAACCTCGAAGTGATCGCCATCCCGACCAACGCTCCCGTCGATCGAGCCGACGAGGGCGACCTCGTCTACAAGGGCGAGGACGGCAAGTACGACTCTGTGGTGGCTGACGTCGTCGAGCGCAACACCCTCGGCCAGCCGGTCCTTTTGGGCACCGTCTCCATCGAGAAATCGGAGAAGCTGTCGCGGCTCCTCGAGAAGCAAGGAATCAAGCACGAGGTTCTCAACGCCAAGCAGCATGCTCGGGAAGCCGACATCATCGCCCAGGCAGGTCGTCCGGGTGCGGTGACAGTGGCGACCAACATGGCTGGTCGCGGTGTTGACATCATGCTCGGCGGAAACCCCGAAGGCATGGCCCGGACCGAATTGAAACGCCGTGGCGTCAGCCCCGATGATCCTTCGTATGCCGATCTCGAGAAGAAACTGACCGAGGAGTTCGAGCTCCAGATCGTGCCTGACAAAGAGAGAGTGATCGGTGCCGGCGGTCTTTACGTTGTGGGGACCGAGCGACACGAGTCTCGGCGGATCGACAATCAGCTGCGTGGTCGGTCGGGCCGCCAAGGGGACCCTGGAGAGTCCAGGTTCTTTCTGTCCCTCGAAGACGATCTGATGCGTCGCTTCCAGGGGGAGTGGGTCACCGGTGTCATGGATCGCTTGAAGCTGCCCGAGGACCAGCCCATCGAGGCCAAGATGGTCAGCAAGGCGATCGAACGTGCCCAGCGCCAGGTCGAGTCACAGAACTTCGAGATCCGCAAGAACGTCCTGAAGTACGACGAGGTCATGAATCGTCAGCGTGAGGTGATCTACGAGTGGCGGAGGTCGATCCTCGAGGGCACTGCTGGAGACGACCTGATCGGCGACTGGATCGAGTCGGTCGTCACCGAGACTGTTGAGACTGCGATCAGCCCCGAGATTCCTCGCAACGAGTGGGACTGGGAGGCGCTGCGCCTGGAGCTCAGCCAGTACTACCCGGCCTCGATCGATCGATCGAGTTTCGAAGACTCTCCCGATGTCGACGACGTCGTGGAGTATGCGGTCGATCAGGGTGTGAAGGCATACGAGCAGCGTGAGCAGGATCTCGGTTCCGACGTCCTCCGTCAGGTCGAGCGCTCTGTGATGCTCTCGGTCATCGACAACAAATGGCGGGAGCATCTCTCCGAGATGGACTACCTCCGCGCGGGGATCGGATTGCGGGCGATGGGTCAGCGAGACCCGCTCTCCGAGTATCAGCGGGAGGCTTACGACATGTTCACCGAGATGGTCGACTCGGTGAAGCGAGAGGCCGTCAAGTACCTGTTCCACGTCGAGCTCTCGAAGCCGAAAAGCGAGCCGAAGAGGGTGGAGCCGTTGAGCACCGGCGGCCCGGTGACTCAGGCCACATCGGACAAGGTAGGCCGCAACGATCCTTGTCCCTGTGGCTCGGGCAAGAAGTACAAGCGTTGTCACGGGGCCGCGTAGCGGCATCACGTTGATCGTGCACCGCTAACCGTTCACAGCATGAGTATGGAATCCTCGGATCCGAAGGAGATCGTCGCCGATCTGCGGCAGCGTCTGGTTGAGGCACGCAGATTCCTGGACCTCGACACCAAGGAGAAGGAGCTCGACGACCTACGCGAGGAGGCCGCCGCTCCAGCCCTCTGGGAGAATCCTGACCGAGCCCGCACCGTCAGCCGCCGACTCGCTCGTTATGAGGCTCTCTTCGATCTGATTGGTGGCCTTTCAGCCAAACTCGACGACGCCGAGGTGCTGCTCGACATGGCCCATGAGGCTGAAGATCCCGCGTCACGCGACGAGGCGATTGCCGAGCTCTGGGAAGTATCGGCCGACCTGGACAAGCTCGAGCTCGAATCACTTTTCTTCGACGAGTACGACGAGGAGGACGCCATCCTCAGTGTCCACGCCGGAGCCGGGGGAGTGGACGCCCAGGACTGGGCCGACATGCTGGCCAGGATGTATCAGCGATTCCTGACTGATTCCGGCTTTTCAGTGACGGTCGAGGAGGTGACCGAGGGCGAAGAGGCGGGGATCAAGTCGGCGACCTTCACGGTCAGGGGCGACCGCGCTTATGGAACCCTGGAGAGTGAGCGCGGGGTTCACCGACTGGTGAGGATCAGCCCCTTCGATGCCAACGCCAGGCGTCAGACCTCGTTCGCAGGCGTGGATGTGGTCCCTGACCTGGGAGACCAGGCAAAAGTCGAAGTCGACGAGGACGACATTCGAATCGATACCTATCGCTCCCAAGGCGCCGGTGGCCAGCACGTGAACAAGACGGACTCCGCGGTGCGGATCACGCACATCCCGACCGGGATCGTCGTCCAATGCCAGAACGAGAGGTCACAACTCCAGAACAAGGCGAGAGCCATGACCATGCTCCAGTCCAAGCTCGCCCAACTCGCCCGACAGGAGAGAATCGATCATCTCAACGAGATTCGCGGCGACAAAGGGGAGGCCGCCTGGGGTCGCCAGATCCGGAGCTACGTGATGCAGCCGTATCAAATGGTCAAAGACCTGCGGACCGACGAAGAGGTCGGGAACATCCAGGGTGTCCTGGATGGGGATGTGGCACCGTTTGTCGAGGCCTATCTCCGCTGGCGTCGCGCCAACCATGAGGCATCGACTAATTCCACCTAGTCGGCGGTGTCTGGTTACCGTCCTCGGTTCTGCGGCTGGAGGCAGATGCCTGCGAGACTGCTCCTGATCCCATGATCCGACTCGAAAACGTCACCAAGGTCTATGAGGGCGGCACCATTGCTGCCCACGACGTCTCATTCGAGATGCAAAAGG
>DATDJH010000171.1:0-3346 GCA_036520635.1 Acidimicrobiia bacterium | reverse complement strand
GACTTGCCCATGCCCGGTCGCCCAGCGATGACAACCAGGTTGGCCGGCTGGATTCCCGCGAGCTTCGAGTCGAGGTCCACGAACCCGGTGGCCAGGCCATTGATCTCGGATCCCTGCTGCTCGAGGGCCTCGATGTGCTCCAGGACATCACTGAACAAGGGGCCGACTTCGAGCAAGGTCTGCGAACTGCGCCGTTCGGCGACGCCAAGCACGGTCTGCTCGGCGCGGTCGAGGACGATGGCGATCTCTTCGTCGATGTTGAAGGCAACCTCGGTGACCGTGGCTCCGGCCCGAATCAACTCCCGTCGTTTGCCGTGCTCCTCGACGATCCCGGCGTAGTAGACGATGTTGGAGGTGGATGGGACGATGTCGACGAGACGTGTCAGGTAGTTGACCCCGCCCACCTTCTCGAGCTCTCCCCGGCGACGAAGCTCTTCGGAGACAGTCACTGCGTCAATCGCCTGGTTGCCGTCGAACAGCTGGCGCATCGACTCGAAGATCGCTTGATGGGCCGGGATGTAGAAATCCTCGGGGTGGAGCCGGTCCATCACCTCGTTGACGGCATCCACCGAGAGGAGCACGGCTCCGATCACCGACTCCTCCGCCTCACGTGAGTGGGGCGGGCTTCGGTAGCCGGGACGCATCTCGGTCTGCTCGGTCAGGCTGCTCATCTACTCTCTTCTACCAACGCCGTGTGACAGTTTTCGCGAACCGACGCGTCAAACCCTGACGGCTTGGGGGAAGATCGGCCAGCTTCGGGGGAAGCGTCCGGAACATAGACCACCGGCGGCCGGCATTCCAAAACTCCGCGAAAGACTGCCGAAAGACGCGAAATCGGAGCCTGGAACCCGCGAAAACTGACGCTAGTTGCGCACGGTCTCCACGAAATTGGGTTCCTCAGGGGTCATATACGGACCTGTGGATCCCAATTAGGGGGCCTAGGTGGCGGGGATGACGTCGAGGAGGAGTGGGAACTCGACCTCTGGGTGGAGCTTGATCTCGATCTCGTGGAGCCCGATTGCCTTGATCGGAGTGGCGATCACGACCGAGTCACGCTCCAACTCGAGACCGGTGAACCGCTTGATTCCCTCGACCACGTCGTTGACCGAGATCGACCCGTAGAGCCTTCCCTCGTCGCCGGCCTGAGCCGCGAGAACGACCCGGGTGCCCACGAGTTGGGTGGCGACGTTCTCCGCCGCCTCCCGAGCTCGCTGTTCATTCTCGATGCGGGCCTCGCGGGTGGCTTCGGCCTGAGCCATGGAGCCCTCGCTCGCCTTCACCGCCTTCTTCCTCGGCAGGAGGAAGTTTCGGGCATAACCCTCGGCGACGTCGACGACATCGCCCCGTTTCCCGAGCTCGTTGACATCGGAGATGAGGATCAGCTTCATCGGGTGCTCAGATAGGGCAGCAAGGCCATCTCGCGTGCGCTCTTGATGGCGACCGCGATCTCGCGCTGGTGGCGAGGGCAGTTCCCATTGACCCGACGACCCCGGATCTTGCCGCGATCGGAGATGTACTTGCGCAGGACGGAGACGTCCTTCCAGTCGATGTACTCGACCCTTGCCTTGCAGAACGCACAGGGCTTCGGACGACCCCGGCGCACTTCCATGCCGCGACGTCGCTTTGGCCGCGGGTTGTTCGTGGATTTGCGTGCCATCTAGTTTGAAACTCCTGAAATCAGAACGGGGCCTCGTCGGGCCCATAGCTGTCACGGGCGACCGGGGCCGCAGGAACGTCCCCACCCTGTGGGCTGGGAAAGTCACCGGCGCCGGAGCGCGCCGTCTTGTTCACCGTCGCCGTTGCCCAGCGCAGGGAAGGGCCGATCTCGTCGATTTGGACCTCGACTACAGATCGCTTGTCCCCCTGGTCGGTCTCCCAGGTCCGCTGCTCGAGCCGCCCGGTGACGATCACCCGTGCGCCCTTCTGCAACGACTCGGCGGCGGATTCCGCCTGCTCTCTCCACACGGTGCCGGTGAAGAAGCTGGTGTCCTCCTGCCATTCGCCATCGTTGCCCCGCCAGCGGCGATTGACCGCCATGCGGATCTTGGCCATGGCCACCCCAGATGGGGTGAAGCGCAGCTCGGGGTCATCGACGAGGTTGCCGATGAGTGTGACGTTGTTCGACATTGAGATCTCCTCTTCTCACGCCCACCGACGATCATGCCGCGCCGGTGTGACGTATTCCAGTCAGCCGCCCAGCCGCACGATCTTGTGTCGAACAACTTCGTCGGCGAGGGCCAGCATCCGATCAAGTGAGTCGACGGCTCCCGCCTCAGCCTGGAAGTTCACCACCGAGTAGTAGCCCTCGGAGAGATGCTCGATCTCGTAGGCGAAGCGGCGCTTCCCCCAGAGATCCTTGCCCTTGACACTCGCTCCGTGCTCGGAAAGGTACGACTCGAGCTCGCCGATCTTGGCGTCGATGTCGTCCTCTGCGAGATCAGGACGATGAATCGTCATTAGTTCATAGTCGCGCATTCGACCTCCTGTGGACATCCGTATGGAAGGCCCCATCCATTTGATGGAGCAGGGGTTGCACGCATCCCAACGGCGCGAGACGTCGGTGCGGTCGCTCGAAGTGTATCCGGATTCAGTCGCTTTCCCCATTCGGGGCGCCGGTTAACGCTGCGCCTTCGTCGAACTCATAGACGCCGGCCACAGTCTCCAAGACCCAGGACACATCGGCAGGGGACGGATAGAGCGGGCAGGGCTCGGCCGGGCACGGAGCCATCTCGGTGCCTCCGATGAGGACCCCATCGGGATCGAAGAACCAGATGTCGAGTGCGATCGGCACATCCAGCATGAAGTACCGAACCGGCGCCGGAGTCTCGTAGACAAAGAGCATCCCGTCGGCCCCGCCCGGGATCTCCTCGACTCCTGTCAGACCGAGCTGACGCTCCTTGGGGGTGTCTGCGATGAGGACCTCCAGTGGCAGCCCGCCAACCTGGACCGACGAGGTCTCAACGGCTTGCTGGGAGGTGGAGCACGCCGTCAGAAGCAAGACACAGGCGAAAGTCAGTCGGACGACTTGCCCCTGAGCAATTCGGCGGCGACTTCGTCCGACACGTGATAGCTCTCTTCCTCGCCGGGGAAGGCGCCGGACTGAATGTCGGCGGCGAAGCTCTTCAGGGCTTCGATCGACTCCTCACCGACGTTGGCGTAGCTCCGGACGAACTTGGCATGGTGGCCGAGGCCTAGCCCGAGAACGTCGTGGTACACAAGGACCTGGCCGTCGGTGTTGGGGCCGGCGCCAATCCCGATCGTGGGGACGTCGACCTCCTTGGTGATCAGCTCTCCGAGGACATCAGGAACGCCTTCGAGGACGATCGAGAAGCAACCCGCCTCTGCA
>DATDJH010000170.1:0-4381 GCA_036520635.1 Acidimicrobiia bacterium | reverse complement strand
GGGGAGACCGGGCTCGACTTCTATCGGAACCTGGCCCCGCGTGACGACCAGATCACGGCATTCCGCGAGCAGATCGCTCTGGCTGCCAGCTTGAACAAGCCGATAATCATCCATTGTCGGGATGCCTTCGCCGAGGTCTTCGAGATCGTCGAGCAGACCGGGATTGGTGGTCACTCTGTCCTTCATTGCTGGACGGGCGGCCCCAAGTGGACCAAGCGATTCTTGACCCTGGGGGTGATGTTCTCGTTTGCCGGGCCGGTCGCGTTCCTGACCGGGGAAACCGTTCGATTGGGGGCAGCCGAGGTCCCGCCGGAACGGGCGATGGTCGAAACCGACACCCCCTACCTCTCTCCGCCCCCGCATCGAGGAGAGCCCAACGAGCCGGCGTGGGTCGCCTTCGTCGGTGCCGCCCTCGCCGAAGTCTGGGACATGGACGTCGACCAGGTGGCAGGGATCACGTCGGCCAATGCGACGCGGGTGTTCAAAACATGAAGGCGCAGACCAGGTCCGAGATCGTCGATCTCCTCGAGCGACACGGTCTGACACCGACACACCACCTCGGTCAGAACTTCCTCGCCGACTCCAACATCACTCGCAAGATCGTCGACCTTGCCGGCCTCCACCCGGGCGACCGGGTTGTGGAAGTCGGCGCCGGGACTGGCACTCTGACTCGTGCTCTGGCAGCCACCGGCTCGCAGGTCGTCGCCTACGAAGTCGACTCCAAGCTGGCGCCGGTTCTCGAGGAGGTAACCGCGGGCCTCGATGTCGAGCTCCGGTTCGCGGACGTCATGGACGTGGACCTCGGCGGCGCATTGGGCCCGGGACGATGGGTGATGGTCGCCAATCTCCCCTACAACGTCGGCACCCCGTTGGTTCTCGATGCCTTGCGCAGTGTGCCTGACATCGTTCGCTTCGTCGTCATGGTTCAGCGAGAGGTGGCTGAGCGGTTCGCTGCCTCCCCGGGAGGAAAGGAATACGGGCTTCCTTCAGTGATCTGCGGCATCTACGCGCCGGCCAGAGTCGCATTTCGAGTGCCTCCCCAAGTGTTCTATCCCGCGCCTTCGGTCGAGTCGGCGGTGGTGATCATGGATCGGGTGCCCGCCCCGCCCGACGCCGATCGTGCAGTCGAGCTGGCCGGGGCAGGCTTCAATCAGCGTCGCAAGATGTTGAGAAGGTCCCTTGATCAGATGTTCGAAGATCCCACCGCCTCGATTCGAGCCGCCGGCCTGGACCCCACCGCTCGAGCCGAGGACCTCGCGCCAGCCGACTACTTGAGGTTGGCCCGGGTATGAGCGTGTTCGAGGCCCCAGCCAAGGTGAATCTGTCTCTTCATGTGGAGCCTCCTGCCACTAGCGGCTACCACCCGATCACCTCTCTGGTGCAGACGATTGAATGGTGTGACCGCCTCGAGGTCTTCGAAGGGGAGGATGACGAGATCACCGTGGTCGGCGCCGACCTCGACACTGAGGACAACCTGGTGCACAAGGCGATCGAGGCGGTGCGACTGCGTCGGGCAGTCCCACCGTTGCGGATTCGGCTCCGGAAGCGGATACCGATCGGATCAGGTCTTGGAGGCGGCAGCTCCGATGCAGCGGCAGCGCTGCTCGCGGCCTTCTCTTTCGGTGCCGGCGACGAGACGGAGATGTCCGAAATCGCCGCCTCAATAGGGGCAGACGTGCCCCTGTTCCTGGTGGGGGGCACAATTCTGATGTCAGGCTTTGGCGAGGTCATTGATCCCCAACCGGCCCTCCCCAGGCTGTCGATCGCGGTCGCCGTGCCGGAGTTCTCGTTCTCGACCGACGACGTCTACCGGCGGTGGGATGAGATGGAAGGGCCGATTGGGGAGACGATCGGCTCCGGGTCGCTGCCTCCCCAATTGCGCGGTGGCATGCCGATCCGCAACGACCTGACTCCGGCGGCTCTGGAACTCGAGCCGGCGCTGGGGGACTTCATCGCCGACCTCCGCTCGGTCTGGGGCACAGCCCTGATGACCGGGTCCGGGTCAGGATGCTTTGGATTCTTTTCCGATCCGGAAGAGGCCACCGACGCCGCCGACACGGTCCGCAAGTGGTCGCGGGTGGCGTTCGGCGCTGATCTCCGGCGGAACGGGGTGAGCCAGGTCGATGACTAGCCCGTCCTCAGGCGCCCACGTCTCTTCGCTGGAATCCGGCGAGGCCGATCACGATCAGGGCGAGGGCGATGGCGCTGAGCACGACCAACGGCAAGATGGTCAGGTCGTCGGCGGGGAGAGCCGGTATGTGGCTGAACGGTGAGAGATCCAGGGTCCACTGCGGGAACTGGAGAATCCGGCCCAGCATGCCGAGGAGGAAGAACGCGACGAGAACCCCCCAGCTGGCGTCACTGTATCTGGGGGCCAGCCCGAACAGCGCAACGGAGATCCCCACCACCACCCACACCGCCGGGATCTGGATCATCGCCGCCTCGAGCACGCGTGGCACTTGCCCTCCGACATCGCCGATGATCACTCCGTAAACGGCGCCTGCGACCAATCCGGCCACCGCAAGGATCAAGACCGGGCCCAGGATCGCGAAGATGAAGTGGCTATTCGCCCAGCGAATCCGGGGCGTGGCCGTGGCCAGCACCGAGTCGGCGCGGAGGCTTTCCTCCTCGACTCTGGCGCGGAGGGCTGTCCTGATGGCGTAAGCGCTGGCAATGATTGCAAGAATCCCCATGGCGGTCGCGAAGTAGGCAGCGGTGATCCCGGCTTCGCCACCCAACTGCTCAAAGATCTCGGCGAGTTGTGGACTGTCCGTGAGGAAGCCACCGACACTGTCGGCAATACCCCCATATACCAAACCGAGGAAGGCGAGACCGAGGCCCCAGCCAAGCAGGGCGGGGCGATGCAGTCTCCAGGCCAGGCCGAGCGGAGATCCCAGCCGTGGCGAGGCCGAGCCGGCGCCCAGTCTCGGTTGGACAATCCCGGCTCCGACATCCCGGCGCGACGCCAACCAGAAGGCGCCGGCAGTCGCCAACAGCGCCAGCCCGGCGGAGAGCAGCAACACGGGCCACCGCTCCTCGGCGTAGGGCCGCAGCTGGGTGAACCAGCCGATGGGGGACAGCCACGACATCCATCCCAGACCGCTTTCGGAGCCACCGTCACCGGCCAGGCGGAGCACGAAGGAAGCACCAACCATCCCAATGGCGATTCCCTTCGCGGCCCCGGCACCCTGGGTCAACTGCGCCGCAACACCGGACAGCCCGGCGAAGACGATGGCGATAGCGGCGTATCCCATGCCAAATGCAATCGATCCCGGTGTCGGCAAACCGAGGCCGATGAGCCCCGCGGTGCACAGAGCCCCCAGGATCAGGCCGGCAGATGCGGTAACGATGAGGCTGGCGGTCAGTGGGGCGTTGCGTCCCACCACCGTTGCCCCCAGCAACTCGCGTCGCCCGGTCTCCTCTTCCTCCCTGGTGTGCCTGATCATGGTCAGGGCAGCCATGACCCCGATCAGGACGGATCCGATGACTCCCACCCGCCAGACGGTGAGGTTGCCGACGGACGAGCCATATATCGGGCCGAGAAAGGCGACGATCGCCGGGTTCGAGCCGATGGTCTTGACCAGCATCTGACGTTCGGCCTCGTTCGGGTAGAGGCTGATGAAGGCGCTAGCGGTGCCTACCGCCAGGGAGGACAGCACGAGAATCCAGACCAAGAGGCGGAAGCGGTCACGTCTCAGGATGAATCGAATCAGATGCCAGGTGCCGGTGAAGGTGGTCACGCGATCTCGTCCCGGTAGTGACGCATGAACAACTCTTCGAGTGTGGGCGGCTGACTGGTCAGGCTTCGCACCCCGAGCCCCGTCAGATGACTGAGGACGGGCCCGAGCTGCTCGGAGTCGACTTCGAAATGGACCCGGTGGTCTTCGACCTCCAAGTCGTGGACCCCGGGGAGGTCGGCGAGTCCGGTCGGCTCATTGGCCACTTCGGCCGAGATCGTGGTCCGGGTCAGATGGCGGAGTTCGGTGAGCGTCCCACTTTCCACGGTCTTCCCCGCTCGCACGATGCTCACCCGATCACAAAGCGCCTCGACCTCGGCGAGGATGTGACTCGCCAGGAGCACTGTCCTGCCTTGGTGCCTGTCTTCGTTGACACAGGCCCGGAATTCCGCCTCCATGAGCGGATCCAATCCCGCGGTCGGTTCGTCGAGGATGAGCAACTCCACGTCCGACGCCAGGGCCGCGATCAGGGCCACCTTTTGGCGGTTCCCTTTCGAATAGGTGCGACCCTTTTTCCGCGGATCGAGATCGAACCGTTCCAGGAGCATGTCTTTTTTGGCAACATCCAGGCCACCCCGGAGCCGGCTGAGGAGGTCGATGACCTCGCCCCCGGTGAGATTCGGCCAGAGGTTGACGTCGCCAGG
>DATDJH010000169.1:0-9344 GCA_036520635.1 Acidimicrobiia bacterium | reverse complement strand
ATGCTTCGTGTAAAAGGCGACCGCGGCATTCACGTCGTGGACCATGTAACGGACATTGACCGTCTCTTCAGCCACGCTATGACCTCCAGTGGGTTGCTCGCAATTTCATCATGGGAGCAAGACTAAGAAGCCTGGCAGTGGAGGTTCCCAATGTTCAATCATCCCGATCCGGATCGAGTTCGACCCGGCGTGCGAGATGTTTGATTGGGGTCGGACCTATGACCCTCCCCAGTGGTGTAGTCAGCCACATATGGCTGGTGGGCCACCGATCGCAACTCCGACACTGAGATTCAGGGTGGTCGCTATCTTGGCCGTACCGGAGAGACCGAGGCGTCTTGAGCTTTGCCTTCAAGGATGAAGTTGGCCGATCAGTGGAGTACCTCACGTCTCATCTGGCCCAGGACAGCATCCAGCAAGACCCCTACTGGCCAAAATGGGACTCGCCGTGGTGGCACATGACCCTGCTCTGGGAGATGGGGCTCGCCGAGCTCATACCGAAGAGTGCGGTCGACGCCATGGTGGACGCTTTCCGATCGCGCTACCTGACCTTCTTCCCTCTTCGCTTTGACCTGTTGCCTCCCGAGATCGACACCCGCAGGCATGTGGTGTGCCATTGCGCGGTTGGGACGATGTATCAGGTGTTGAGTGCGTGCGAGATTGAAGTCGATGAGGAGCTTCCCTGGATGCGGCCCTGGTTCTTCAGGTATCAGCTGCCCGACGGCGGGCTGAACTGTGACGAAGAGGCGTATACCAAGGCAACACCCAAGAGCTCGATCGTCTCCACTCTTCCCCCCTTGGAAGCCGTGCTGTTCTCGACCGGACGTGACTTCGACTTCGAGGAGGTTGAGTTTCTTGATCGAGGCGCCGAATACCTGATCGATCACCGCCTGTATCGGTCGGTCACCAGTGGTGAGGTCACAGTCCCCGAGTGGCTCGATCTCTGTTTCCCCCGGTTCTACATGTATGACGTTTTGCGTGGTCTCCGGTTCCTGGCCCGTTGGGCGGTCGTCCGGGGTCGGTCGCTTCCGCAGACGCTGGTCGATGAAGCATCCGAGGAGATCCGGAAGAGTCTCACGGCTGCTGGTCTGGTTCCGGGACGTCGTCCGTGGATTGGGGAGACGACCCTGATGCTGGGCGAAGACGGGGAATGGTCGGACAAGGCGGAGTCCCGGTTTTCATTGTTGGAGGCGGTCAGCCGAACCGACGCGGTCTCACCGAACCTGACCGGGCTGTGGGAGGCAGTGGAGGCCGACCTGGCTCAACTGTGACCTGGTAACACAACGACCTTGATCCCCGTCCGCGCCACCAGGGTTTCAAAGGCTGAATGGGCCGAGGACATGGGGAAACGGTGAGTAATGAGTGCTCCCAGATCCACCTCTCCCGCTCCTGCCAGCGCAGCGGCGCGTTCCAGATCCTCGGGCAGCATCCGACGGCATGTCAGGAGCGAAGCCTCCTTGCGTCTGGCGAGCGAGGCCACAAAGGAAGTACGGTCCCCATCTGGGACGCCAACCATCACCACACGGCCTCCCGGTGCCAGCGCCTCCAACGCCGTGTGAAGCGACTCGTCGGTCCCGGCGCAGTCGAAGACCACATCGAGGCCGGAGTCATCCGACCACCGCTCCGCGCCGAGCTCACGAGCAACCGCCAGTCTGTGGTCCAGGAGCTCGGCGGCCAGGATGGTCTTGACCCCTTGAGCGAACAGAGCTGAGATCACCAACAGCCCAATAGGCCCGCAGCCAATCACTCCGGTCGCATCACTGACACCGACGTCACCGAGATCGGTGGCATGAAGAGCAATCCCCAACGGCTCGAGGAGGGCCCCTTCGTCATCAGGAACGGAGTCGGGGAGGCTCACCAGGCATCGTTCCGGCCACACCAGGTGACGGCGCAGAGCGCCATCCGTGCTCCCATGTCCGGCGAAACGCATCCGCAGACAGAGGTTGAGCTTGCCGCGGGCGCACTCCTCACATTCAAGGCATGGGATGGCCGGATCGATCGCCACTCTCTCCCCCTGGCGCGGCCCTGACTCGATCACCCCGCAGAACTCGTGTCCGGGGATGACACCACCCTGTGGAATAGTGGCATCACCTATTCCTCCCTCCCGGAACCAGTGAGCGTCGGAGCCACATAGCCCCATGGCAAGGACCCTGATCAGAACCTCGCCTGGCCCTGGGTCCGGCACAGGAGCCTCCACTTGCTCGAGACGTCTCACGCCTACCAGCCGGGCGGCCGGCGTCCGGTCGATGGGCATCTCGCCTGCGGTGCGCTCCGATGGGCGCCTGCTCATTCTGGCTTGACCTCCACCACCACCTTGCCCAGGGCACGACCATCCCCGACGTGGGCCAGGGCCTCGGGCACCTCCTCCAGACCGAAGGTGCGGTCGATGTGGATCTGTATGTCCCCCGAGACGCAGAGGTCGGCCATCGGCCGGAAGTGGGTCGGGCCGAGCTTGACGACGAGCAGCCCGATGCGCCGCCCGGTGAGCAGACCCAGGATCGCCCCGGCAGTGACTACCCGGAGCAGCGCCGGCACCGAGCCCCCAACGCATCGATAACGGCCGCTGGGTGCCAATGCCCTCCGAAACGCAAACACCGAGCGCTGAGCCACGAGGTCCAGAACCCGGTCGTATGGCCCCATCCTGGTCCAGTCCTGGCTCCGATAGTCGATCACCTCGTCGGCGCCCATTGACCGCATGTGTTCCAGCTTGCTCGCGTTGTCGACAGCGATCACAGCGGCACCGGCGCGCTTGGCGAGCTGGATGGCGAACGATCCCGAACCGCCGCCGGCGCCATTGATCAGCATCCGTTGCCCGGGTCCGATCCCGGCAGTTCCTTGAATTGCAATCGGTCCTGCCTGCGGAATGGTCGAGGCCGCGACGAATCTCAGGGTCGGCGGCTTGTGCTCCAGGGCCTTTTCGGGTGCGAGCGCGTATTCGGCGAACCCGCCCATCAGGGCCAGGTTGTCGCCGTAGACCTCGTCGCCTGGGCGAAACCGGGTGACGTCGGGGCCGACGGATTCCACCCGACCCGCGATGTCAGAGCCGAGTGTGGGACGAGCCGGAGACCGCAAACCTCCCATGCGGGCATAGAACGGGGTGCCACGCAGACACTCCCAATCGGAGAGGTTTAGCGACGTCGCCATCACTTCGACCAGCACCTGACCCGGGCCCGGACTGGGCTTTGGCACCTCCTCGGTCCGGAGAACGTCAGGACCGCCGTATCGGTCGTAGACGACTGCCCTCATGTCCGTCCGGGAGCGGTTGGGACATCCACCTCGTCGACGTCCTGCGCGGCGAGAGCCCTCGAGATCTCGAAGTGACGCAGCAGGAAGGAGCCCTCGTCGCGTCGTCTCGATCGCATCCAGGTGGTGACTTCCTGACTGCCCTTGCTGGCATTACAGGAGCGACACGCCGGAACGACATTGTCGAGCGTGTAGCGGCCGCCGCGGGAGATCGCCAACACACAGTCGCGCTGCAGTGGCTTGTCGGAGGCACCGCAGTAGGCGCAACCACTCCAGGCCGCTTTGAGGGCAGTCCACTGGGCGGCGCTGAGGTCGTGCTCGACCCGGTCCATACGACGCTTGCGTCTCCGAGCTGCCCGCGCCGTCCGACTTCTCGCGACTGGCATCACCTCAGGGTATTCCGTCGATCTCCGGGGTTTGAGCCGGCCACCGCCCGGTTGCGAGGCTCAGCTGACTGCCGATTTGATGAGCGCCGCGAGCTTCTTCTCGACTGCCGGAGTCCATTCGACGATGGCGAACACGACCGGCCACATCGGGCCGTCGTCGAGGGCGGCCGCGTCTTCGAATCCCAGCATCGCATAGCGGCCATCGAACTTCGACGCCGCCTTGAAGAAGCAGATCAGCTTGCCGTCCGGGTTGGCGTAGGCCGGGAAGCCGTACCAGGTCCTGGACAGGAGCTGCGGCGCATTGGCACTCACCAGTGCGTGGATGCGCTCGGCGAGCACTCGATCGGCAATCGGCATGGCGGCGATCGCGTCGAGCACGGCCTGCTCATTGTCGGCTTGCTTCAGGCCGCTGCGGCCCTGCGCCTTCAACTCCTGAGCCCGCGCCCTCATGGCAGCACGTTCTTCCTTGGAGAAACCGTCCGAACCGGTCTTCTTCGTGGTTGTCATCACTTGACCTCCAATACGACTCGCAACCGACACTACGGGGGATGTCGGAAGTGCGCTTCTCCGATCCTGCTCAATCGGGTAGCTGCGGTCTCGCATGCGTAATCGAGCGCGATTGCTGGTGACTCGGCACCGCCAAGACGGGTCACCCTTGTGTTTAGAGTGCCGCGGACGCAAACGAGGGCCACACAAGTGCAGCGATTGATACTCAAAGGCGGTCACATTATCTCTCTCGATTCTTCGATTGGAGAGATCGAGGTGGGCGATGTCTTGATCGAGGACAACAGGATCGTGAAGGTTGCCCCGGACATCGATGCGGCGGACAGCGAGGTGGTCGACGCCACGGACATGTTGCTCATGCCCGGTCTCGTCGACACTCACCGGCATACATGGCAGACGGCGATCAAGGGCATGTCCTCCGATTGGTCGCTCCCCGAGTATCTGGCGGGAATTCGAAGCCGGATCGGTCCCCGGTTCACACCGGAAGACGTGTACGCAGCCACTTTGCTTGGGGCCACGGAAGCCCTGAACTCTGGCGTGACGACCCTGGTCGACTGGGCTCACATCATGAACTCCCCGGGGCACGCCGACGGTTCGATTGCCGCTCTCAGGGAATATGGGGGACGGGCGATGTTCGCCTACGGGACACCAAACGACGAGAACATCGCCGAGTGGTACATCGACAGCACAATCCCGCATTCCGACGATATCCGCAGGGTGCGCAATGAGGAGTTGTCAGACGACGATGGGCTGGTCGGTTTGATGATGGCGGCCCGGGGCCCGCAGCACACCACGCCGGAAACAAGTGCCGGCGATTGGAGACTTGCCCGAGAGCTCGGGATCAGGATCACCGCCCACGCCGGCGAGGGCGCCTGGTCCCTGCGCCACCAACCTGTCCTCCGTCTACACGAGCAAGGCGTGCTCGGCGAGGACACCACGTTGGTCCACGGCAACCAGTTCTCCGACGAGGATCTTCAGCTGATGGCCGATAGCGGAGCATCAATTTCCATCTCACCCGAGGTCGAGATGCACATGGGGCTCGGCTTCCCGGTGACAGGGCGGGCACTGGCGCATGGCATCGTGTCCAGCCTTTCGGTGGATGTGCCAGTCACCGTCGGAGGCGACATGTTCTCAGTCATGCGCTGCGCCCTTGCCACCGAGCGAGCCCTGGTGAACGAGGAGTCGATCCGACGCGTGGAGATGGTGGAGCGGTTGACGATCAGTTCCGAGGACGTCCTGCGGATGGCGACCATCGACGGAGCCCGATCATGTGGGCTCGGCGACCGGGTCGGGACCATCTCCCCAGGGAAGGAAGCGGACATCGTCATGATCCGCGCCAACGACCTGAATCTGGCGCCGCTCAACAGGCCGATGGCTGCGGTGGTGGTCATGGCCCACGCCGGGAACGTGGACTCGGTCCTGGTTGGAGGGCGCTTCGTCAAACGCTCGGGGCAGATGCTGTCAGTTGACGTGCCATCCGTGCTCGAAAGGGCCACTGCCTCGCGTGACTCGCTCCTGGAGCGGGCCGGAGTGAGCCGCGACTACCGGCCCGACGACATCGAGGCGTGGAGCAAGCTTTGAGAAGAGGCAAGCCCTAACTACGGGCTTCTCGTCGCCTCGATGAGTAGAGGGCGACGCCGATGATGACGACGACGCCCTTGACGATCAGGTGGGCGAACCGGCTGACGCCCATCAGGTTGAAGATGTTGAACAACACGGTGAGGATCAACACACCGGCGATGGTTCCCTCGACCCGCCCTTTCCCGCCTCCAAACGCGGTGCCTCCGATGAGGACGGCTGCAATCGAATCGAGCTCCATTCCCTCTCCAGCCGCCGTATCCCCGGTGCCGATTCTCGCCAGGAGTGCAAGACCACTGATCACTGCGAGGACGCTGCAGGCGATATAGGCGAGGCCCTCCACGCGATGAGCCCGGATCCCGGCCAAGCGCGCCGCATCACGGTTGCTGCCCACGGCGTATATCCGCCTGCCGAAGGTCGATCTTCGTAAGCCGAAGCTGAGAATTCCGGCGATGACCAGGGCCACCACGACGATCAATGGGATTCCGAGGAGCCGACCGTCCGAAAGCTTGCGGAACAAGTCGGGAACATTGCTTCGCGGTGCCCCACCGGTGTAAATCAGATTGAGGCCACTGAGGATCAGCATCGTCCCCAGGGTCGTGATCAAGGCGTCTGTGCCGATCCGCACGATCAGCAGATAGTGGATCAATCCGACCACCACACCCACCCCAACCACCAGGAGGACGGTCGGTCCGATCAGTGCGTCGCTATCGCGCATGAAGCTTCCCCCGATCACCGTGGTGGTTGCGATGACCGCACCCACTGACACGTCGATCCCTCCCACCAAGATCACCAGCGTCTGACCCAACGCCACAATCATCAGCGGCGCGGCCTGACGGAGGATGTTCACCAGATTGGTGGTGCTGAGGAATGCGGGTGAGATCACCGCCGACCCAATGATCAGGACAAGCAGGATCGCCCAAGGCCCGTAAACCGCCCACCTTGTCCTTATCGCGGTGAGCATCCCGGAGGCCGGAGCAGGTCCTTGCACGTCGGGGATGGTGCTCATCCGGCGGCCTCCCCTCCTGCCGGCCGCCGCATCTTGCTCGAGATGTACAACCTGGCCTCGCCCGCGAGGCGCCGGGTCACGGTCGCCGCCAGCACGACTGCGATGAGGACGATGATCCCCTTGACCACGATCTGGGTAAAGGACGACACGCCGGCGAGATTCATCACGTTGTTCAGGATCGAGATGATCGCTACCCCTCCGATCGTTCCACCGATCCCACCCCGACCTCCGGTCAAGGCGGTGCCGCCCAGCACCACGGCCGCGATGGAGTCCCAGTCAAACCCGATACCTGACAGGGGCTCGCCTGCCCCCATTCGCATCGACATCGCGATGCCCGCAACCGCGGCCAGAGTCCCACAAATCGCGTAGGCGATGAGCCGGACCCTCTCCACACGAAGTCCCGAGCTCCGGGCCACCTTCTCGGACCCTCCCACCGCGTAGAGGTGCAGACCGAAGGAGGTTCGGTTCTGCATGATCAGGCCGGCTGCGGCGATCAGGGCATACAAGAAGAAGAGTGTCGGAATCGGCCCAACCGACCCGAACCCGATCTCAGTCATGATCTCGGCGGGCTCTCCGAAATTGGTCTGCCCCGTATAGAGGAACGTGATGCCGGTGACGATGCTCGCGGTGCCCAAGGTCACGATCAGAGCGGGCACTCTGGTCAGATTGATCACAACCCCGTTCACTAGCCCGATCAGCAGCCCGGCCCCGAGCGCCACGGCGATTCCCAAAGGCACGTTCGATGCCTGTCCGGCGACTATTCCCATCAGCGCGGTGTTGGCCATGCCGATCGTCGCTGCGACAGCGAGGTCGACGCCTGCGATGAGGATGACCAGTGTCTGACCAACGGCCACGATCCCGAGCGGGATCATTTGGCGGAGGATGTTGCTCAGGTTGCGCGAACTGAGGAAGTTCTCGGCCACCAGAGAGGCCACCACGATGATGATCAACAGGAGCAGCCAAAGCCAGCCTGGGCCCGTCCAGCGGGTGATGGGACGCCTGCCTGCGGGCGCCTTCTCGTCGACCGCAGGTGACTGAGTCAACTCAGGCACGGGTCGAGCCTTCCGCCTGAAGTCCGAGCGCCAGCTTCACTAAATCCTCTTCACTAGCCAGATCTCTTTCACTGGTTGAAGTGTTCTCAATCTCAGCAACGATTCGACCCTTAGACATGACAATTATCCGGTCGCTGAGATGCAGAATCTCGGGTAGTTCCGACGAGATCAACATCACGGCGGTGCCCTCGTCGGCGAGCTGGCGAATAATCCGGTAGATCTCCGCCTTGGCCCCCACGTCTACCCCCCGCGTGGGCTCATCGAGGATCAGGACCCGACACCCCTTCGCCAGCCAGCGTCCCAACACAACCTTCTGTTGGTTCCCACCGCTGAGGTTGTGGACCACGGTCGAGTTCGACGGGGTTCGGATGCTCAGCGACTCGATCTGGCCGTCGGCAAGCGCCGCCTCGGCGCTCTTGTCGATGACCCCCCAAGTGCTCAGTGCATTCAGTTGCGGGAGGCCGATGTTCTGCTTGACACCCAGGTCCATGACCAGACCATCCGCAAGTCGATCCTCGGGAACCAGAGCGAGTCCGAGAGCCACGGCGTCGGCCGGCTCGCGGACGTTGGCATCGACACCATCGATGAGGATGTCGCCACGCCGGCTCGGTGTTGCCCCAACCAATGCCTTGGCGACGTCGGTCCGCCCGGCTCCGATGAGGCCAACGAACCCGACGACCTCGGATTCTCTCAACTCGAAACTGATGTCCTCGGCCCTCCCCGGGATGGTGAGCCCTTTGACCTGGACCACCGGTTTCGAAGCGCGTTCCCGAGCAGTCCTTGGGGGGAACATGTGGGCCAGATCTCGCCCGATCATCGCCTTGATCACCTCCGCGGCCGTCACGTCCGCGACCATCGAAGTCAGTGACACCTTGCCGTCCTTGAGGACAGTGACCCGGTCGGCGAGGAGGAACACCTCATCGAGATCGTGTGTCACCAGGACCACCGCCACATCGCGGCTCCGCAGGTCCTCGACGACGCCCCGAAGTCTTTCGATCTCGGTGATCGAGAGCGATGATGTCGGCTCGTCGAGGAGGATCATCCGGGAATGGAGGCTCAGCGCCTTGGCGATCTCGACCAGTTGCCGTTCGGCAATGGTCAGCCGCTCAACCGGGGACCCTGGATCGATGGACGCCCCAACCATCCGCAGCGCGTCGATAGAGAACTCCCTGGCTTTCCCATTGGAAATGAATCCTCGCCGGGTCGGCTCGCGGCCCAAGATCAGGTTGTCCTCGACTGTCAGCATCGGAACCAGAGATGGCTCCTGGTAGACGACCGAAATGCTGGCGTCGATCGCGTCACGAGGTGAGGCGAAGGTGACTTCATCCCCGTCGAGAAACAGTGTGCCGCTGTCGGCTCCATGGACGCCGGCCATGATCTTGACCAATGTCGACTTGCCGGCGCCATTTTCGCCGACGACGGCATGAACCTCCCCGGCTTTGAACTCCGCATCGACAGAGGTGAGAGCATGGACGCCGTCGAACTGTTTCGAGATTCCCTCTACCTTGAGCAAGACCTCACTCCCATGGGTGCCGGCCGGCCAAACCTAATCGCGGGAGTGGGGCATCGAGGACC
>DATDJH010000168.1:0-9245 GCA_036520635.1 Acidimicrobiia bacterium | reverse complement strand
GCGTTGCCATTCTTCGGCAATTGGGAGAGTGAGAAGCCGATCCGGGACAGTTACAGGCACTTCATTGTCGACGAACAGAAGATGGCCCTGACCAACGACGCCCTGATCAGCCATTGCCTTCCGATGCGACGCAACCTGATCATGACCGATGCCGTATTCGATGGACCCAACTGTTTCGCCTATGACGAGGCCGAAGACCGGCTCCATGTGCAGAAGGCGATCATGACGGCGCTGTTGGGCGACAAGAATTGACACGACTTGCAATGGCGACCAACCGAGACATCCGACAGACCATCGTCCACTTGCTGAGCAACATGAGCGACGGCAAGGAGATCCGCTCGTACCTGCAGCGTTTCTCGGAGCTAGACCGGTCGCGTTTTGCGGTGATCAAGATCGGCGGCGCCATCCTCCGCGACTCACTGGAGGAGACTGCAGCGGCCCTCGCCTTCCTCCACACTGTCGGCCTCACCCCCATCGTCCTCCACGGCGGTGGACCCCAACTCGACGAGACCCTGGCGAAGCGCGGCATCACCAGCGAGAAGATCGACGGTCTTCGGGTCACCGGCCCTGAAGTCCTCGACGCAGCTCGGGACACCTTCATCGAGCAGAACATCCTTCTCGTCGAGGCGATCAGAGATCAGGGCGTGGCCGCCCACGGGCTCACCGAAGGCGCCTTCGACGCCGACTACGTCGACCGGGAGCGATACGGGCTGGTCGGAGAGCCCACCGAGATCCACCTCCCACTCATTCAGTCGATCATCGCCTCAGACGCGATACCGATCCTCACCTGTCTCGGGGTGGCCCCCGGAGGCCAGCTGGTCAACATGAACGCCGACTCCGCCACGAGGGCGCTGGTCCACGCCGTCCAACCGATGAAGATCATCTTCTTGGCGGCCGTCGGCGGGCTGCTGGATGCCGACGACCGGCTGATCGAGTCGATCAATCTCGCCTCCGACTATGAGCACCTCATGAGCCAGGAATGGGTGCATTCCGGAATGCGCCTCAAGCTGGCCGAGATCAAGCTTCTCCTGGACGACACCCCGCTCTCCACATCTGTGTCGATCACGACGCCGTTCGGCCTGGTCAAAGAGCTGTTCACCCATGGCGGGTCGGGAACGATGGTCAGGCGTGGTGAGCTGATCGAGAAAGTGACCGACAAGCTGGCATTGGACGGCGGCCAGGTCGAGAAGCTGGTGGAGGAGGCTTTCGGGCGCCCCCTTGACCCCAACTGGTGGACCGAACTCGAACTCGAAGCGGCATATATCTCGGAGAGTTGGCGGGCCGGTGCTCTGATCGCCCGGATCGGGGACTTCGCATACCTCGACAAGTTCGCGATCTTGGAAGATGCCCGAGGCGAAGGATTGGCACGGACGGTTTGGGCTCAGGTCGTCACCGACTACCCCGTCCTGTACTGGCGCTCCCGCATCGAGAATGGGTTCAACGCCTTCTATGCCGATGAGGCAGATGGGTCGGTGAAGCGGGGACCGTGGACCATCTTCTGGAAGGGCGAGCCCGACTTCGTGAACATCGCCGCCCGTGTCGAAGCAATCGCCTCGCTTCCCGCCTCCTTCATCGGCCACCACGATGAGTGATCGATTCACAGTCGGCCTGGTCGGCGCCCGGGGCCACACCGGAGCAGAGATCGTCAGACTTATGCGGGACCACCCGTCCCTGGAACTGGTCTATGCCGGCTCTCGCGAATTGGCTGGCCAGTCCGTTCCCGGGCTCGATGGAATGATCTACGAGTCGATCGAACCGACCGACGTGGCCAACCTCGAGACGGATGTGGTGATTCTCGCCCTCCCCGACGGCGCCGCTGCCTCGTTCCTCGAAGCTGTAACCGCCGACGAGATCATCGTTGACATCTCGTTCGATCACCGTCTCGACGACGCCTGGGCCTACGGGCTGCCCGAGTTGCGCCGGGACCGGCTTAAAGGTGCGACCCGGATCGCAAACCCGGGCTGTTACGCGACCGCCATGGAACTGGTGCTGGCACCTCTCACCGACATGATCTCCGGTGTTCCCGCCGTGTTCGGTGTGTCCGGTTACTCCGGAGCCGGGTCTACCCCCGGCCCGCGCAACGACCTCGAGCGACTCGAGGACAACCTGATGCCTTACAAGCTCGTGGGCCACAACCACGAGTTGGAGGCATCTCATCAACTGGGGATGCCGATTCGGTTCATGCCTCACGTCCATCAGGCTTTTCGAGGTCTGATCGTGACCGCCAACGTGCCGCTGAGCGACGAAACGAGCAGCGAGGAGATCCGCTCGAGGTTCGAGAACGCCTACGGAGCGGAGCCCTTGATCGAACTCCAGGAGGGGATCCCCGAGCTCAAAGATGGCACGAACCGGCTCGGAGTCTTGATCGGTGGCTTCAACACCAGCGAAGACGGTCACCACGCGGTGGTGGTCGCGGCACTGGACAACCTTTTGAAAGGGGCTGCCGTCCAGGCCCTGCAGAACGTGAACCTTGCTCTCGGACTCCCCGAGCTCGCCGGAATCGTGTAGGAATCCGACTTCGACAGAGGGAGTCGCGTGGGCCTACCTCCAGAACCTGAGAGTGCCGAGCCGATCTCGATGGCTGCTCGCGCCCGTCTCACCTACTTCGTCTCGACGGAGTCCCAGCCGAGGGCTCGACGCCCTGCTGATGCCTTCACCGTTTTCGCCGGACTGGTCCTTCTCCTGCTGGGCATCTTCGGGATCGACCGCCACCCACCTTGGGAAACGGCCCTCACCGACTTTCTGAAATCCCTCCCCTCTTGGGTGGAGTCGATGTTCGCCCTTGGTTACGCCTTCGGCCTTCTGTATGGGCTCGGAATTCTGATCGCGGTGATCACCGGGGGCCGGGAGCGCAGGGGGGCTCTCCGTGACGTCTCGATCGCTGCAGTGGTTGCCCCGATCCTTGGCGCGGCCCTGGGTTTCGCCTTGACCGGATTCTGGCCGTACGTGTTACCCGAGATCGGGCTCGACTCCCCTGATCCGCGGTTCCCGGTGCTTCGAGTAGTGATCATCACCGCGATCCTGGTGACTGCATCACCACATCTGAGCCGTCCGCTCCGCCGTCTGGGGTGGCTGACCATCCTGACGATCGGCGCCTCGGCAATAGCCCTCGAATTCGGCATGTTCTCGGATGCCGTGGGCTCGCTTGGGATGGGGCTAGTCGTAGCCGGGACTGTTCTCCTGATTTTCGGCTCCCCGCGTGGCTATCCGGACCCGACCTCGGTCGCCATCGCGATGAAGGCCCTTGGCCTTCCCGTGTTCAACGTCGAGATCGACCCGGAGCAGTCGTGGGGCGTTCGCAGGCTCAAGGCCAGCACTGAGAACGGCACACCGATCACGATCAAGGCCTATGGAAGGGACGCCACCGAATCACAGTTCGCAGCCAAGGTCTGGCGGACCCTTTGGTACCGGGAGAACGGGCAGATGATCGGCTACTCCCGCATCCAGGCCGCGGAACATGAAGCACTCGTCACTCTTCTGGCCCAGCGGGCAGGAGCCCGGGTCCCGGAAATGCTCGCGGTCGGTGAGGGATCGTCCGAGATTGCGCTACTGGCCGTCACGGCAGGCGGGACCCCTCTTCCCGAACTCGATCCGGCGGACATCAGCGACGACACCCTCATCGGGATCTGGGAGGACCTGACCAGGCTCCATTCCTCTTCGATTGCACATGGGTCGCTCAACGCGAGCGCGATTCAGGTCGGAGCCGACGGACACATGATCGCCGACTTCGCGCTGGGTTCGCTCTCCGCAGGTGAGGTGGAACGAGCCCATGACGTGGTCGAACTGCTCTTCTCCTTGAGCCTGGCTGTTGGCGCCGAGCGAGCTGTCGAGACTGCTTCGAACGGGCTCGGCACAGACACCCTCTCCTCCGTTCTCCCCTACCTGCAACTGCCGGCGATCAGCCCCAGCACCAAGGACCAGGCCGAGAAGCCCAAGGACGTGATGAAGCAACTCCAAGCAGCCATGGTCGCTGTCACCGGCCAGGACCTGCCGGAACTGGCGAAGCTGCGGAGGGTCAGCGGGCGCAACATCCTGATGACCTCGTTGCTCCTGCTCGTGGCCTGGGCATTGATTCCCCTGTTGACCAGCGTCGACTATGCCGCGGTATGGGCGGTGCTGGAGACCGCCAACTGGGCCTTGATCGTCATCGCCTTGATCGTCGGTCAGTCGATGTTCTACCCCCAAGCGACCGCCACGATGTTCGCTGTGCCACGGCCGCTTCCGTTTTGGCCGCTCGTCGTCCTCAACCTGGCCGCCAAATTCGTGAGCCTCGCGATACCGGGCGCCGCCGGGCGGGTGGCGATGAACACTGCGTTCCTCCGCAAGTTCGGAGTCTCGATCACGGTTGCGGTGACCCAGGGTGCCGTCGACACCTTTTCCGGATTCCTGGTCCAGTGTGTGATCCTGATCATCGGCTTTGTCTCCAGTGACGTAAACCTGGACATTGATACGGTCGACGTCAACTGGGCACTCATCCTCCTGGTGGTTGTCCTGGTCGCGGTCGGCGTGGTGGTCGCTGTGCTGCGGATCAGGAAGTTGAGGGACCGCATACTCCCCGTCGTCCAACAGGGTTGGGGGACCCTGGTCTCCGTGCTTCGCCAGCCGAGCCGGGCGTTTGGGCTCCTGGGCAGCAATCTCGTCTACTGGCTGATACTGGGGACGACGCTTTGGCTCGTCCTCGAGGCGATCGATGTCCAGATCAGCTTTGGGGCAGCGCTTGTCGTCGCCGTCGCCACCGATCTCCTCGGAGGCTTCGTCCCGATCCCGGGCGGAGTTGGGGTCGCCGAAGCAGTCATGACCGGGTTCCTCACCGCGCTCGGGGTTGATCAATCCGCGGCATTCGCTGGGACCATCACCTACCGATTCATCACCTTCTATCTGCCCGCATTCGAAGGATTCTTCGCCATGCATTGGTTAGAGCGCAACGAGTACATCTGAGGCCGATAGCGTCCCTCGTCTAATGACGTTCACCGCAGTCGAACTGATCGCGACCAAGCGCGATCGGGGTGCCCTGAGCCCCGAAGCGATCGAGTGGCTGATTCGGGCCTACACCGAAGGATCGGTCACCGACTACCAGATGTCGGCGATGGCGATGGCCATCTTCTTCAACGGGCTCGACCCCGACGAGTTGGCGGCATGGACCGCGGCCATGCTGCACTCGGGCCAGATCCTCGATTGCTCGGACATCCCCAAACCGAAGGTCGACAAGCACTCAACAGGCGGGGTCGGAGACAAGATCTCGATCCCCCTGGCCCCCCTGGTCGCGGCGTGCGGCGTGGCGGTGCCGATGATGTCGGGGCGCGGGCTGGGCCACACCGGGGGCACGCTCGACAAATTGGAGACGATTCCCGGATTCACCACGGGTCTCGACCCAAAGCGGTTTCACGAGGTGCTCAGGGAGCACGGACTGGTTCTGGCCGGCCAATCCGAGACCCTGGTCCCTGCCGATCGCAAGCTCTACGCACTCCGTGACGCCACCGCAACCGTGCCTTCGATTCCGCTCATCTCCTCTTCGATCATGTCCAAGAAGCTGGCTGAGGGACTCGACGGGCTCCTCCTCGACGTGAAAACCGGTTCCGGAGCGTTCATGCAAGACCTGGCGAAGTCGAGGGAATTGGCCCGCACCATGGTTGGGATCGGAATCAGGAACCAGGTCAAGACTGTGGCATTGATCACCCGGATGGACCAGCCCCTTGGCCGGGAGGTCGGGAATGCCAACGAGATGCGAGAGTCGATCGATGTGCTCAACGGCGGAGGCCCTCCCGACGTCGTCGAGCTGACCCTGGCCTTCGGCGAGGTCATGCTCGAACTAGCCGGCGAAAGCGGGGGTCGAGACCGTCTGGTTGAAGCAATCGCGAACGGGGCTGCTCGCCAGAAACTGATCGATGTGGTCGCCGCCCAAGGAGGGGACACTTCGGTGATCGACGACCCCTCACTCCTCCCGACCGCCCCCAACGAAGCGACAGTCAATGCCGACCGGGACGGGTATGTCACCCGCTGTGATGCCCTGGTGGTCGGATCGGTGGCGACCCGTCTTGGAGCGGGACGGGAGCGCAAGGAGGACATCGTCGATCCCGGTGTCGGGATCACCGTGCTCGCCAAACTCGGAGAGTCGATATCCAAGGGTCAACCCCTGGCCCGGGTTCGCTTCACCGACCCCGCCCGATGGGATGCCCAGCAGGAAATACTTGCCGGAGCCTGGGCTGTTGGGGACCAACCACCCGAGATGGAGGCCCTGGTCGTGGAGCGGGTCGACGGGTAGTGGGCTCTCGTTACCATCCCCGGACCCAATCCACCTAGGAGTTGAACCGAATGAAGGTCGTCGTCTGCGTAAAGCAGATCCCTGACCCCGCCACCCCGTATCAGCTCGAGAGCGGCACCAACTGGCTGCTCCGGCCCGACGACCAGATCCTTGACGACACCGATCGCTACGGGGTCGAGATGGGACTCCAATTGGCTCAGGCCAGTGAAGGGACGGTGACCCTGGTGTGCATGGGCCCGGCGGGGAACGGGCAAGGAATCCGCCAGGCTCTGGCCATGGGCGCCGACCAGGCGATTCTCATCGAGGACGACACGCTTCGGGGCTCCAACGCCCTGACCACGGCCCGGGTCCTGGCGGCCGCCATCCAGAGGGACGGCTTCGATCTGGTGATCACCGGGACCGAGTCAACCGATGGCTACTCGGGAGTCCTGCCTCAGATGCTCTCCGAGCTACTCGACGTGCCTGCGCTGACATATGCCACCAAAGTCGAGGCCGCCGACGGGAAAGTAACCATCCACCGCCAGACCGCCTCTGGATACGACGTGGTCGAGGCCAGCCTGCCCGCGGTCGTCGCAGTCACCGCCGGTGTGGTCGAACCGCGCTACCCGACCTTCAAGGGAATCATGGACGCCAAGAAGAAGACGGTCGAGAGCCTCAGCGTTGCCGACCTTGGGGTTGAGAGGGGACCCGACCAGACCGTTGCCTCGATCACCGACGCGGCCGAGCGTACGGCCGGTCAAAAGATCGAGGACGACGGTGAGTCGCATCTGGCCATCGTCGCCCTTCTCGAACAACGGAAGGTGATCTGAGATGGCCGCCATCTGGGTCTTCGTCGAGGAGGAGGGGGGCAGCCCGACAACCATCGGCCTCGAGTTGCTGGCGGCCGGCCGTCAACTCGGTGAGGTCACTGCTATCTACCTCGGCACCGGATCGGACGGGGCCTTTGAGACCCTCGGAGAACATGGCGCTAATTCGGTGCTCCACCTCGACGCAGGCAGCCGGCTTCCGGCTGGGCCAGTGGCCACGGCCCTGGCCGCCAGGATCGCCGACCAGGCCCCGGATCTGATCATCTTCGGCCAGGCCTACACCGACCGCGACGTGGCTGGGCGCCTCGCTGCTCGCCTCGGAGTCGGCGTCCTCTCGAATGCGATCGCGGTGCGGCTAGCCGATGGCGGGGTCGAGACCGACCACGAGATCCTGGGCGGCGCCCAGGTGGCAACGGCATCGATGACCCAGGGCCCGCTCTTGGTCCTGATCCGTCCCAAGTCGTTCGTCGCTGAGGCTGTTGGCGGGCCGATGCCGGCGGTGGAGGAGATCGGTCTGCCCGATCCCGCACGGTCAGAAGCCACCGTGACCGAATCGCACGTCGAGGAGCGCGAAGGGCCCCAACTTGGAGAGGCAGCGGTCGTGGTGTCAGGTGGTCGTGGTCTCGGCTCACCGGAGGCCTACGAGTTGGTGGAGAGGCTGGGCAAGAAGCTCGGTGCGGCCACCGGGGCCACCAGGGCAATCGTCGACGCCGGATGGGTGCCCTATGCGAAACAGGTCGGTCAGACCGGGAAGACGGTCAAGCCCGACGTCTACATCGCATGTGGGATCTCAGGTGCCATGCAGCATCTGGTGGGGATGAAGGATTCGAAGACGATCATCGCCATCAACAAGGACCCCGACGCCCCCATCTTCTCAATCGCTGATCTCGGTGTGGTCGGTGATGTCCACAAAGTGCTGCCCAAACTGATCGAGGCCTTGGAAAGTAGAGAGGGTTGAGTGCGGTGACAGCCGAAGCCGAGGTTGCAACGACCGAGCCGAAACACCAGCCGCTCGATTGGATCGACATCGTGGCGACGATCGTGATGGCCTTCGCCGCACTGGCCACTGCCTGGTCGGCGTTCCAAAGCGACCAGTGGGGGGACACCATGTCCTTCTCGCTCAACGAGGCTGGCGCCGCTCGGACCGAGTCCACTCGAAGTTTCACCAGGGCTGGCCAGTTGTCATCGATTGACGTTGCCACCTTTCTCGCCTGGCTGGATGCCGCAAAACAGGAGAACGACTCGGGCGAGATAGATGTGAGCGACGGCTACCACCCCGATCCCGCGACACTCTCCGGATTTCTCTATGCCCGTTTTCGCCCCGAGTTCAAGACAGCGATGGACGCCTGGCTGGCCACCCGGCCCCTATCCAACCCGGACGCACCACCGACCCCGTTCGCCATGGAGGAGTATCAAGTTGCCCAAGAAATAGACGCGGAACGCCTCCTCCAGGAAGCTCAGGACAAGTCGGCGCTGGCCCACGCCGCCGACGACAACGACGACAAATACGTGATCAGCACGATCATCTTCGCCGGGATCTTCCTGTTCGCCGGTCTGAGCACCAAGATGCGAAGCCTGGCCGGCCAATACATCATGCTCGGCTTCTCGATAGTCCTCCTGATCGGGGGGATCGTCTTCTTGCTAACGGTGCCGATCCAGGTCTGAGTGAGGGCGGGCCCGCCAGAAATTTCGCGAAAAGCGTCACAACCCTCTTGTTTCTGTCACAGCCAGAACGTATGTTCGGGTCATGGTTGGAAGATCCGCAGTCGACTACCACGAGTCGGAATTGGTCCGACTGGAAGGCTTGAAATCACAGATCGCCGCCCTTCAGATGAGACATCTGAGTCACCTCGATCGGGCCCAAGTAGCGACGGCGGATGGGTCAAGGTCGCTCTCGGAGTGGGTGGCGGCCCGACTCGACTTGGGCCATGAGACCGCAAAGGCGCTGGTCCGGACCATGCACCGAATCGAGGCTCGGCCCGACCTCACTGAGGCTCTGGCCGCCGGCGAGGCCACCTTCGATCGTGTCGAGGCCCTCTCCCGGATCCAAGAGGATGTGGGCCTTCTCCAACATCTGGATGTTGCCGGTGTTCGTCGGACAGCCGCCTTGAAGGCGCTGATCACGCCCGAGGAGGAATTCCGGAGCGCCGACGAGCGCTTCTTCGTGATCCAACCCT
>DATDJH010000167.1:0-6399 GCA_036520635.1 Acidimicrobiia bacterium | reverse complement strand
CACCCCAAGCCTTCGTTCCGACCATCGAGGGGTTGGGCGTCTCGAGTCTCAACGTAAGCGACGGTTGGACCAGGATCGTGCTCGAAAAGCCCTTCGGCACCGACCTGGAGACAGCCCGCGAGCTCAATCGCCTGGTCCAGTCGCATTTCGACGAATCCCAGATCTATCGCATCGACCACTACTTAGGCAAAGCGACCGTTCAGAATCTCCTGGCCTTCCGCTTCACCAACCCGATGTTCGAAAGGCTGTGGAATCGGGATCGCGTCAAGCATGTCGAGATCACAGTTGCCGAGACGCTCGGCATCGGAAGCAGAGCCGACTATTACGACCGCGCCGGTGCGGTGCGGGACATCGTTCAGAACCACATGACCCAGCTGTTGGCCCTCGTCGCCATGGAGCCGCCGAATGTCTTCGAGGCTGATCGGATCCGTGACGAGAAGGTCAAAGTGATGAAGGCAATCGCCCCCGTCGCGGCCGATGACTTCGTGGTCGCCCAGTACGAGTCGGGGGACATGAGGGATAAGGCAGTGCTCGGCTACCTCAACGAGGAGGGGGTCCCGCCAGATTCGAAGACACCGACTTATGTGGGCATTCGGCTGTATGTGGATTCCTGGCGCTGGCAGGGCGTTCCCTTTCTCCTGCGCACCGGTAAGCGCCTTCCCGAGCGCTTCACCCGCATCAAGGTGACGTTCCGCGAGCCCGCCCTATGCGTTTTCCATGGCAGGCGGGATGACTGTGTGATGAATCCCGATGTTCTGTTGATCATCCTCCAGCCGGACGAGGGGTTTTCGCTCAGATTCAACGTCAGGTCCCCGGATGATGAGGCGAAGCTCGACTCCCAGGCCTTGCACTTCCGCTACTCAGAGGTATACGGGGACCTGCGGGACGCATACGAGACGCTCATCCTCGACATTCTCGAAGGCGACCAAACACTGTTTGTGCGGGGAGACGAGGTTGAGGCCTCGTGGGAGGTCTACGACCCGCTGCTCCGACTCGACAAGGACCCGATCCGCTACGCGGCCGGCACCTGGGGCCCGTCTGAGATGAGCCAGGGCATGCCGATCGGTGGTGAACAGTGGATGCACCGCTCGTGAGGTCAACGCTTGGTGTTGGCGCGAATACATGGAAGACTCGCACGATGTTTCGCCGGATAGCAGTGGTCGTTGTGCTGGCCGCCCTCTCAGTGCTGCTTTTCGCGAGCGTGTCGGCCGCAGCCCTTCCTCCCGGTGGAACCTTCATCGACGACGACGGCGACGTGCATGAGGGATCGATCGAGGCGATCTATGCCGCAGGGCTGACCGGTGGCTGCGACTCACGGGGCATCAGGTACTGCCCCAACGACCGGGTCACCCGGGGACAGATGGCCGCCTTCCTGGCTCGTGCGCTGAATCTCCCCGTATCGCCTGATGACCGATTCACCGATGACAACAGCTCTGACTTCGAGGCGGCCATCAACAAGGTGGCCGCCGCCGGGATCACGCTCGGGTGCAACCCTCCCGCCAACACTCGTTTTTGCCCGGATCGGCCGGTGACCCGCGCCGAGATGGCCACATTCCTGGTGCGCAGCTTTCCGGACCTCCCCGATTCCGGCCCCGATGTGTTCACCGACGACAACACAGACGTCCATCAGGCCAACATCAACCGGATCGCGGCTGGCGGCATCACCGTTGGCTGCAACCCACCCACCAACGATCATTACTGTCCTGGGACTCGGGTCACCCGAGGTCAGATGGCGACCTTCCTGACCCGAGCCCTGCATCTCCAGGCCGACAAGCCACCGGCGCAGTTTCCGATCGAACGCGTTGCGAGCTTCACCACTCGTTTCAATTGCTGTGAGCCCAGGGTCACCAACATCCGGGCGATGGCTCGCCAGATCGACGATTACGTCGTGATGCCGGGCGAGACCTTCTCCGTCGATCGTATTGCGGGCCCCCGCACCACCGGCAAGGGATACGTGGCGGCGCCATACATGCAGAACGGCGCCGGACAATGCTGCGCCATCGGTGGAGGGGTGAGCCAATTCGGGACCACCATGTACAACGCCATCTTTTGGGGTGGGTACGAGATCATCGACCATCAGCCACACAGCGGGTGGATCTCGCGTTATCCACTTGGCATCGAAGCGACGCTCGTCTATTCCTCCATCGACCTCAAGTTCAAGAATGACACGGTGACTCCGGTGTATGTCCGCACTTCGACCACCTCGACTTCGTTGACTGTCGAGTTGTGGGGATATCAGGGCGGCTGGAGGATCAGGGGATCACATCCCAGCGGAAGCCGGAGCTCGTCAATCACAATCCTCGACCGGGGCGGATCCGATGCCAAGCGTGTGTCGGCGAGAGTCACGGGCTCGGCCCCGGGAGCAGTGAGGGTCATTCGCACCTTGACCCAGGGAGGCGTGGCTCACGCCCAAACCTGGAACTGGTTCTACCTGAGCTGATCCCGCGTAGCCTGCGCGCATGATCGTCGACTCTGCCCTTTACAAAGACGGGATTCGGCTCCCAGGACCGTTCGTTCTGGAAGGCGCCCACGACTTCTGCAACGGGACAAACACCTTTGCTTGGATCGGCCTATACGAACCGACCGAAGAGGAGTTCGAAGCAGTTCGAAAGGAATTCGGCCTTCACGAGCTGGCGGTCGAGGATGCGATTCACGCTCATCAGCGACCGAAGCTCGATGTCTATGGCGAGACCTTGTTTGTCGTGCTCAAGCCGGCCCGATATGTCGATTCAGTCGAGGTCGTGGATTTCGGCGAGATTCTGTTGTTTGTCGACCAGAACTTCGTCGTGGCTGTGCGTCATCGCGAGCCCTCTCGTCTGGTCGAGGTCCGTAAGAGTCTCGAGGCCGACCCCCGCCAGTTGGCGTTGGGACCCAGCGCGGTATTGCATGCAGTGGTCGACAAGGTGGTGGACGACTACGGCCAGGTTCTCGAAGGATTAGAACTGGACATCGGAGAATTGGAAGCACAGGTGTTCTCAGATGAGGCGGCGCCAACCGAACGCATTTACAAACTCAAGAGAGAAGTACTCCAGTTCCACCAGGCCACCCAGCCCCTGCTCGAGCCTCTGGAGCGACTGATCGCTGGCGGTTTTGCCGTTTTGAGCCCAGAGCTCCGCCAGTACTTCCGCAACCCTCATGACCATCTTTTACGTGTGGTGGAGCGAGTCGCCGGCTTCCGCGACCTCCTCACTTCCATCCTGGAAGCGAATCTGATTCAAGTGACCGTCCGTCAAAACGAGGACATGCAGCGTCAGAATGAGATCGTCAAGAAGGTGAGTAGCTGGGCGGCGATAATTGCCGTCCCCGCACTCATCACCGGCTACTACGGCATGAACGTGCCCTACCCCGGCTCCGGCAGCGTCTGGGGTGTCGTCACTTCCACGCTGTTGATTCTGTTGCTCTCGTTGGGTCTCTATCTCGAATTCCGTCGTCGTGACTGGCTGTGACCACCCATAGGAGGCGATGAGTGCCCATCATTTCCAGAGGCTTCTTCGGCCGCCGTCCCGAGGTGGAAGACTCCGCGAGGCTCCCCCCGGGCCAATACCTGACCGATGGCTTCCCGGTGCTGTCTGCTGGCCCGACTCCTCGCACCCGGCTCGACGAGTGGACGTTTCAGGTTCGCGGGCCCGGCGGTCCGCTCAGATCCTGGACCTGGGATGAGTTCACCGCTCTGCCGACAGAATCGGTGACCGTCGACATCCATTGTGTGACCAAGTGGTCGAAGTTCGACACGGTGTGGAGCGGGGTCTCGGTCGACTTCTTGCTCGACGGGGCCGACATCGGCGAATCGAGGTTCCTCACGGCCTTTTCGGACGGTGGCTACACCACGAACCTGCCCCTCGAAGATGCCACCGGTGGCAAGGCATGGGTTGCGTACCGGTTCGACGGTGAGCCGCTCGATCCACAGCACGGGGGCCCTGCACGCCTCCTCGTTCCCCACCTCTACTTCTGGAAGAGCGCCAAATGGGTGCGTGGGATCGAGTTACACATCGAGGACAGGCCAGGCTTCTGGGAGACATACGGGTATCACAATCACGGGGATCCATGGCGGGAGCAGAGGTACTCGGGCGACTGAACTGGCTGGCCGCAAAGGTCAGCCAGGTCCGTCCTGAAACGGCGCGGGTGCGAAGCATCTACTTCGAGTGCCCGGGCTGGGACGGTCACATGGCCGGTCAACACGTAGACATTCGGCTCACGGCAGAAGACGGCTATCAGGCGCAGCGCAGCTATTCAATCGGTTCTGCGCCCGAGGACGACCACCTGGTCCTCACGGTTGAGCGCCTCCAGGACGGCGAGGTGTCTCCATACCTGGTCGACGTCGTCGAGGCAGGCGATCAGCTGGAGATGAGAGGCCCGATCGGCCGCTACTTCGTGTGGAAGGAGTCGATGGGTGGCCCGCTTCTGTTGATCGCTGGAGGATCTGGCGTGGTTCCGTTCCGGTCGATGCTGAGACACCGGGTCAGCACCAACGCCACCGCTCCCACCCGTTTGCTCTACTCGTCGCGGACTCTCGAAGACGTGATCTACCGCCAGGAGCTCGAGGACTTCGCCGAGCGAGATGACATAGACATCGAGTTGGTGCTTACCCGAGCCCAACCGCCTGAGTGGAAGGGCTACGACCGTCGCATCGATCACGAGATCCTCGATGAGGTGGCCTGGTCGCCCGAGGAGCGACCGTTGATCTATATATGCGGGCCTACCTCTTTCGTCGAGACCGCCGCGGCTGCCCTCGTCGACCTGGGGCACGATCCGGGTCTGGTCAGGACCGAGCGATTCGGCCCGTCCGGCTAGTTCCGCTCAGAAGTCGATCCGCCCCTTGAAGTGATCGGCTACCTCTGGCCGGGCAAGAACATAGACCGCAACTCGATGCCCGCCCGGCGTGCGGAAGGAGCAGCAAGGGCCCTGTGGGATCTCAAAGACGGAGTCCCTCTCCCAGCCATCGGCCGTGAGCCGTTCGAGGGTGGCCTCGAGGTCCTCGACCCGGTAGATCAGGATCGGGCGTTCTCCATCCACGTGATCTGTGAAGAGGAGGTGGGGAGGACCCACTGTCATCTCGACCATTGCCACCCTGGTTCTCCACTCTTCGATGGCGAACACCAGCGTCCCACCCAGCACATCGGTGAAATAGGCGGCGTCCCCCGCCACGTCCTGGGTCGGGATGTACAGAAAGTCGAGGGATTCGAATGGAGTGCTCACGGGTCGCCGTGAACGGTATACGGCGCTAGAGATCGAGGCCGCGGACGAGGAAGGCGGCCATCATGCCCCGGGTGACAACGTCGTTGGGGCAGAACCGGTTGTTCTGCGGCGGGTTGCATCCTTGGGTGATTCCGGCGGCTGCCAGTTTCTCGATGGCGTCTTCGAAAAGGGATCCGTTGTCGTCGATGAAGTCGACGTTGCCTTGGTCGGTTAGTTCGAGGCCTCGAACCAGGAAGGCGGCCATCATCCCCCGAGTCACGTATTGATTGGGGCAGAACCGGTTGTTCTGCGGTGGGTTGCACCCCTGGGTGATGCCGGCGGCTGCCAGTTTCTCGATAGCGCTTTCAAAGGTCGATCCGTTGTCGTCGATGAAGTCGACGTTGCCGGGATCGGTGAGACCGAGGCCGCGGACCAGGAAGGCGGCCATCATTCCCCGCGTGACGTAGTCGTCAGGGCAGAAGCGGTCGTTGACCGGTGGGTTGCAGCCTTGGGTGTTGCCGGCGGCCGCGAATTTCTCGATTGCGCTCTCGAAGATGGAGGTGTCGTCGTCCCAGAAGTGCCCGTTGATCCCCGGGGTGTAGCCGTTGGCGTTGAAGAACAACTCGGTCACCCACTCGCCAGAGGAGTCGATGTGGGCTCCAAGGGCGACGTAGCGAAAACTCGGATTGAGGATGTTGGCCCGGTGCCCTGGGGAGTTCATCAGCATGTCGTGGGCCCGATCACAGTGGGCGGACGGATCCCCCCACATGGCGATGTTCTCACCCCAGGTGAACGTGCCGTCGGGGAGTATTGCGTTGCGGGCCGACCCGGACATGTGCTGAAAGCTGTGGTGGCGCATCCACTCTGAGTACTCCCGCACGGAGGGAACGAGGTCAGAGGCCATCGTCAGGGCGTCGGCCCCAGCGGCGGCTCGGGAGTCATTGATGGCGTCGAGGAGACAGACCTCATAGGCACCCTCGGTCTGGGCGAACGCCGGGAGCGCCAGCTGAGGGAGCAGCAAGGACGCGACGATGAGGGCGACCACGATCGGGCGCCGACCTTTGACTCCGCTTTCGGACGACTCCGCCATAGGTCCCTGTTAGAGGCAGTTCCCAATAGATCGGCCGTTCAAACCTCTCGATTGAGCGTTTTGGGGTCGTATTCGGCGATGTCACAGAGCCGTCTGGCGTCTCAAGCGGCCGCCCGGCGGCTCCGATGTCTTCT